>NZ_RJNR01000008.1:0-85577 GCF_003942685.1 Streptococcus mitis
CATTATGATCGTAATAATCACAATGTCCAACCATCTCAAGTATTTTAAAGGCTTAGATGGATGTATTTTTTTAAAAATATTCATATCTTCTCCAGGCATTCTATACTCATATAAATATTTTAAGAAAAAAGGCTTAAACTTTTATAAAATTTCATTAATTCATTTAGATTCAAAAGCTTTTATTAGTAAAAATAACCCCTCTTTGAGAGTGGTTATCATCTACTTTCATTTTTTGTTTATTTCTCTAACAATAAATCTTTCAACGAAATCAAAGTGACTGCAATTAAAATCATTGCCATACCAAGAAAATCAATAGGATAAAATTGTTCATTCATAATTAGGAAGGCAAAGAAAACCGCCGAGATTGGTTCAATTGAAGCCAACAAGCTTGACTTGACCGGTCCTATCAGACTGGTTCCTTTAAGGAAAGCTGTATAGGCAAAGACAGTCCCGATAAGAATAATACCCGCAAATGCGAGGAGAAAATCAAGACTAGTTGGGATAACAGTCTGTAGAACTCCTGTAAAAGGAAGAGCGACCAAACCTGCTATGACCATTCCCACACCAATGATCAAACTACTCCCCCACTTCTTAATCAAGGCTATGGGCAAAATGATATAAAGTGCGTAAGTCAGAGCAGAAAAGAGACCCCAGAACAGGCCTGCAGGTGTCATGGATAACTGGTCCAATTGCCCATGAGTTGCAATCAGGAAGGTCCCTCCAATGGCTAATATGATAGAAACAATCTCTCCCAGTGTCGGTGCCACCTTATCTTTGATACAGCTATAAATCAAAATCCCGACAGGACAAACATACTGAAGCACAGTCGCTGTTCCTGCATTTGTCTCCTGAATAGCAGTTAGATAGGCGAATTGGTTGAGGAAGAGACCAATTAGAGCAAAAATAAGAAGAGACAGCAAACTCTTTCTATCCTTTAAAAAGGCCAGCATTTTCTCCTTTTCAGTAACATAAGCCAAGACTATGAGAATCCCACCGGCGATTAAAAGTCGTAAGTTAGTTAAAACCAGAGACGAAATTCCATGTGCCATCAGGTATTGGCCACTCGTTCCTGACAAGCCCCAAGCAATCCCAGCCACAACTGTTAATAGAGTCCCTTTTAAACTGTTTGACATGTCTCTCCTTACTCTTCTTTGCGAATCAAGTCCATCACTTGATTGCGGTCTACAATCCATTGAGTCCTCTCATCCTTTTCATAGGTACGATTCGATAGGAAAATAGCCGCTTCTTGCTTCTGGCGATTCCACATGATAAAGGTACCTGTATAGCCCGTATGGTCTAACCAATCTCCTTCCAAATTCCATGCCAAAGAACGTTCCTTGTCATCCAAAGGAGAAAAATTTTGACTCAAATCTCTTGCAAAATCATCTGCTAAATAATGTTCTAAAAAGATTTGTAAATCCTTTACAGTAGAAAATAAACCAGCACTACCTGCATGTCTGCCCAGAAGGCGAGCCTTGGGATCATGTACTATGCCTTCCTCTACACCTCTGACTGTTGGAACAGCAAGCTCAACAGGCCCAAACTGGGTATCCGCCATTCCCCAAGGTTTCCAGACTTGCTCCTGTAAAATCTCATCCAAATCCTTATCAAAGATTCTTTCCAAAATAAAACCCAACAGCAAAAAATGGACATCCGAATAAAGAAAGGCTAGCTGATTTCGTCTATTGAGATGAAACATCGCTTCCTTTAATTCTGAATCTGTTAAAAGATCACGATTGGGAATAAACGGATCAAGGTCTGTTGCGTGAGTCAAGAGCTGGCGAATAGTGATGTCTGGATAATCACTTTCAGGTAAAAAATCGGTTACTGGTCTGTCAATATCTAATTGACCTCTTTCCCACAAGAAGGTGAAAACAGTACCTACCCCAACAACCTTGCTGACACTAGCTAGGTCATAAACTAATCCTGCCTCAGTCTGCAAGCCATGCTCTGGGTCACTCAAGCCTAAATAGACCTCCGTCCATTGATTGTCCTTAAAATACGCAAAAGAGGCTCCGGGATAAATCCCTGCCTCGATTTGTTCTTCTATTTTTTTAATAATCTTGGTCCACTTCATACTTCTTCAAACCACAATTCAACATTATTTCGATCTTTACCAAGGAAGAATTTTTTAGACTTAGGAATAAAATATTCGGTAGACTCAAATCTCTTACGAAGACTTGCTATGTCTAATTCATTGACCAAGAACTTAAGCATAGATAAGTCCCAAGTAGCCGTATTGTCCACAGTCAAATCTTGCCCCTGAGCTGGGATAAAATCAAGTGATGTCCCAATTTCAGATAGTTCCAAAAAACTATCTACATCCGTTGGGAGGTGTAATTCCATAGAAATCTCAAATTTACTTAAAGAAATTGATTCCAAATCTGTTTGAAACTCAGGCTTTTCCTCTACTTCTACTAGATTTTCTCTGTCATCTTCTGCATGAATCAAAATCAAATCATCTTCTGGTGAGAAAATTTCAAAAGCGTATCCATTTTGACCTTTATATAATTGATGAATCGAATCTGTTTTAGATAAGAGTCCTTCAATTTCTAAGGGATTTTCCACCTTGACAATCAATCTAGCTAATTTTTTTCTTCCCTCTACCTTACGAGTGCGCATACTTGGAGCTTCTTCTAAAATCAGCTTTTCTAGACCTGTTTGATCACCTAGTGACAGAAAGGCTGATTCTTCTAACAAGGCCTTCATGCCAAGAGTTTCAATATAAAATGTTTCATTTAATTTTCTATTATTAACTTTTAAAGTAGGAATAATCCGTACAATCTGATTTACATTCATAAATTCCTCCAACTCTTTTATTTTAAAGGATTTTAGAATTTTTTACAAGAAATTATGCTCAGATTTACCTTTTTTTCGTAAAATTTCAGCTAAAAAACCGAGGATTTCCTCGGTTTCAATTTCTTATAGGTAAAGGAATTTGAAGATAGCTACTGCCGCAATTGCTGCTGCGATAGGTGCTACTACTGGTACCCAAGAATACCACCATTTTGAATCACCTTTGTGCTCACCAAGAACTGATTTTGGAAGGAAAGCATGAAGGAGACGTGGTCCCAAGTCACGGGCTGGGTTCAAGGCAGGCCCTGTAGGTCCACCAAGTGATGTTACCAAAGCCATAACAAGGAATCCAAGTGCCAAGTGAGCAATTCCAAGACCAGAAGTCATAAATGGCGCTACTTGTTCTTTAGCTTGGTCAAGTGCTGCTGTTACTTGTTCTTGAGGAATTGTTTGACCTTGAGTAGTTGCTTGTGCAACTTGAGCATTGATAGCAGCTTGTGCTTTTGATACTAGTTCGGCACCAAAGAAGTTTTTAGTCATACCAAGGGCTGCAAAGAAAAGAACAAATGAACCGACAAACTCGTTTACAAAACCATTAACAGTTGCTGCAAAATGTGATTCTTTTGTACCATTATCCAAACTTGAAATTGTTGAGAAAGTACCCAAGATGTTGTTTGGATTTTCAGTTTTCAAGTAGTATGGGCGGTGTGTTGCCACAACCAAGGCTTGACCAAAGATAGCACCCAAAACTTGTGCGATGATATAAGGTGCAACTTGTGCCCAAGGGAAGAGACCGCTGATCGCAAGTCCAAGAGTGAAGGCTGGGTTAATGTGGTTACCAGATACGTTACCAAACATCAAGGCTGGGATCATAACCCCCATACCATAACCAACAGCGATAACGATCCAGCCACTTTGGTGACCTTTCGTACCTTTAAGTTCAACGTTGGCAACTGCACCATTTCCAAGAATGATCAAAATAGCAGTGGCCAAAAATTCAGTGGCATATTTAATTGCCCATGTGAAATCCATTTGATAGATTCTCCTTAAAATTTTTTAGACAATCCTTATTCTATCAATTTTTATATCTTTTAGCAACAGGTTTTCTAAAAGAATGTATGAGAAAGCGGTTTTATTTCTCTTGTTAAAATAAAAGGATTAAGGAGGTGCATTTCCTTAATCCGAGAGTTCTTATTCTTGACGTTGTCCGAAATCTGCAATCATCTGCTCCATTTCTTGTCGACTCGGAGTTGTCAGCATATAAAGGTAATCTCCTTGAAGTTCCGCAAAGGCTGCTGGCATGATTTTTTTAACCTTGAACTGCTGACTATATTTGGCAAGCAAGTCCTCCTCAGAATAGACATAGTGAGCATTTGCACGACGTGATGTAGCCAAACAATACTGAGGTTCAAACTCTGACGCTGGGAACTCTTCTCCTGCGACTATAGCTGCGTAGCCACGATAGAGGTCCAAGGAATGGGCAAAGTTATAAACATCAATGGTAAAACCACCTGCAGGGCGGTTATTGTACTCGATGGCAATATAATCATCCCCTTCACGGAAGAACTCGATATGGAAGAACCGTTCTTTCATACCAAATTCTTTGACAATGGCCTCACCATACTTACGCAATTTAGGATCCATATCCTTGAGAATGTAATAAGAATTGTCCATCTTGTAAATCATGAGATCAAGCGGTGTATAGGCGTAGTCAAAAGTTGTTGAAAAGACAATCTTACCATCCTTATCTACGAGCCCGTCAAAGGTACAGATTTCGCTAGAAGTGACAAATTTTTCAAAGAAATAAACGGTCGAATGGTCCCATTCTTGCTTGAAGTGATTGATATCGTCTTCTGTCTCAAGCTTAAAAGTCGCGGCCGCTCCCACTCCATTGTCAGGTTTTGCAATCATTGGAAGGCCGATTTCATTCACAGCTTGATCCACATCTGCTTCAGTCTTGATAACAGCTCCAGGTACCACGGGGACACCTGCTTTTTTGAAGAGTTTCTTCATTTCAGACTTATATTTCGTCTTTTTGAGATCCTCTGGTTTGGCACCAAAGACATTGAATTGCTCACGAAGACTTGCATCTAGCTCAAGCCAGTATTCATTGTGGGATTCAATACGGTCAATTGGACCATGTTTATAAAAGAGAAAAGCAACTGCACGTTTGACTTCATCTATATTTTCAAGATTGTCAACACGGAAATACTCGGTCAGGCTATTGCGTAAAGGTTCATCCAATTGCTCGTATGGTTCTTGACCAATTCCCAAGACGGTAATGCCTTTATTGGCTAGCTCAATTGTAAACTGTTGAAAGTTTTGCGGATAGTAGGGAGAAATAACAAGGTAATTCATAGGTAACTCCTTTTATAAATAGAGATTTCCAAGGAAATAAGGCATTTGTTTGCGCCACCATTCCCAGTCGTGAGCGACATCATGTCCCCATTCAGCAAACCAGGCTGGAATTTGTTTCTGGTCAAAGGCTTCTTTGAGCTTGTAAAAGGATGGTAAACCATCTTGTTCCCAGGCTCCAAGCCCCGTACACAGCACAATCTCTGCCTGACGGTAACGATCGATAAACCAGCCGTCGTTCTGATTCCAGATATAATCTACTGGCGAGTTTTGGTAAATGGCATCGTCATTGTAGTAATCACCGACAAAGAAACGTGCATCGTAAACACCACTAAGAGCAATCACCTTGGTAAAGACATCTGGATGCTGGAGGAAAAAGTTGACTGCATGGTAGGCGCCCATCGAGCAACCTGTCGTCATCATACCATCAAACCAACCTGTCTTATGCTTGATAAAAGGAATGGCCTCATCAATCACATAGCGCTCGTAGGCACGGTGCATCTCTGCTTGGTCGTGACCATTTTTCCAAGTTGCCAACCAGCTCTCACTGTCAACACTGGATAGGGTAAAGAACTGGACACGGCCTTCCTCGATAAAAGAAGCACAGGCATCAATCATGCCAAAATCATAGTATTCGTTGTGACTACCACCTGATGAAGCAAAAACCACAACTGGAATCCCAGCATGTCCATAACGATTAAGGTACATTTCACGGTTAAGATTGCCACTCCAGTGGCTAAGGTTTTCAATATGCATTGGCTTTCTCCTTTTCTAACTTACCACTTCTCTGCAAAAAATCTCAAACAGTCTGGTAAATTCTCCGACCAAGGGATTTCACTATGGATGGCGCCAGACTGAACTTTTAAAACAAGATTATCTAAGTGTACCCCACCTGCTATCAAATCATGGTAATACCGAAGAGACGAATCTATATAGGCTTGTTTGATATTGCCAGCCATCAGGGTCTTGTCCGTATCATCTGCTTCTTCTGTCCCAACATAGATAAAGATACGCTGGTCAGGCGATAGTTTCTGGCGCTCGATGTAGCGATTAAAGGCTTCTTGATGGAGCCAGTTAGCAGATGAAAAGACCCCTAGACATCCAATTTGGTCTTGGTATTCCAAACCGATAAACTGGGTAATATTGCCGCCTAGTGAGGAACCAATCATAGCCGTATGCTGGCGGTCAGCTTTGGTACGGTAGGTCTCATCGATAAAAGGTTTGACCACCTCCATGACAAACTCGGCATACTCCACACCCTTACCACCAAACTGCTGCCCTGGGATAGGAGATTCTTGGAACTTCCAAGCCGCATACTCATTCATCCGCCCCATACCATCATTGTCAATGGCAACGACAATCATGCGACTGATGTCAGGATTACGCTTAATAGCTGGGATAATCTTCCATGAATGGCCAATGAAGGACTCTTTACTATAAAAAACATTTTGCCCGTCATGAAAGTAAACAACAGGATAGGAACGATCCGTGTCTTTCTCATAATCTTTAGGCAGAAGAACACGTACACGGCGTTCCTTACCTGTATAAGGAACCTTGAGTTTGTGTTCTTTCATTTTTAAATAAAAGTAGGATTGATTCATTGTCAGAAAACTCTCTATATTCAAAATTTTATTTTATTATATCACAATTATAGAAAAAAAGTTAGTTTTGCTTCCATTTTTGGAATTAAAAACTAACTTTTTCATTTATTTTTCTAAATTCTTCTGGATTTTCTGATTAGAGCAAATTATCAATCAAGTCATCCACTTCATCTTTTTCAGCCTGCGGTGTAATCTCAGTAATCATGATTCCAGCAACTGCTCGCTCTACTAATCCTTCAACATCCATACGCGCTTCGTACTGCTCCGCATTCTTAATCTTAGGATTTGTTTTCGGACGATCTGGCGCAAAAATGGTACAACAGTCTTCAAAAGGCTGGATAGAAATTTCAAAGGTGTCAATTTCCTGAGCAATGTCAATAATTTCCAACTTATCCATTGTCACAACTGGACGGATGATGGGAGTGTTGGTAACCGCATTGATAGCCTGCATGCTCTCCAAGGTTTGGCTGGCTACTTGACCTAGGCTTTCCCCATTTATGATAACTAAACCATTTCGTACCTCACGAATACGATCTGTAATCCGCATCATAAAGCGACGAGTTAGAGTCATTAAGTAAGCTTCGGGCGCTTTGGCCTTGATTTCCTCTTGAATCTCTGTAAAAGGAACTTCGATAAACTGGATATTGCCACCAAACTTGGTCAATTTACGGGTCAAATCTTGGGCTTTCTTGAGAGCGCCTGGACTAGTATAAGGTGGGCTGGCAAAGTGAACGGCCTCTATATCCACTCCACGTTTCAAAGCAAGATAACCTGCTACAGGTGAGTCAATCCCTCCTGACAACATGAGCATTCCTTTACCTGAAGTTCCAACTGGCAAACCACCAGCCCCACGAATGGTTTCATAAGAAAGGTAGGCTGCTTCTTCACGTATCTCCACCTGAAGATTGATGTCAGGACTTTTCATTTGAGCTTGCACATTTGGAATGGCTTCGAAAACAGCTCCTCCAAGTGTTTGGTTGAGTTCACGACTATCCAACTCAAAGTTGTGGTCGCTACGTTTACTAGAGATTTTAAAGGTCATGCCTTCCTTGTAGATATCTTTCATAATCTCTTGGACAGCAGACTTCAGAACTTCTACAGATTTTTCTACCTTATATACTGGAGAAAAATTCTGAATTCCAAAGACTTGCTTAAGCGATTCTGCTACTGCTGTGTAATCAGCTCCATTGAGGTAAGCGTGGGCACGGTCGCGATCTGCTGTTACCTTAACTTGGGGATAGATAGACAAAACGTCTGAAATATTATTACGAAGTTTATTGATGAAACGCATACGGTTTTTACCCTTGGTTGACAGCTCACCGTAGCGAATCATAATTTCTGAATATTGCATGAATGCTCCTATCTTACTTTTCTAGTTTGATTGTAAATCAATTTTAACTTGGTCAAAAACTGCTCGACCTGACTCATATCATTTTCCAAGTCTAGACTAAGACGCACAGCTGACTGGGCCTTATCTTTATCCACTCCCATGGCAATCAGGGTTCCTGCAGGTTTCCCAGCCTTGGACGAACAAGCCGAGGTCGTTGAGATAAAAATATCATAGTCTTCAAAGGCGTGAACAATGACTTCTCCACGAACACCCTTGATTCCAAAAGTCAGAATATGAGGGGCAAAGTCTTCCTCATCTGAAAAGACAAAAATATCTGGATAGTCCAGAAGTGCTTGACGAATCACTGCCTTCATCTGTCCTATCTTACTCGTAAAGAAATCTAGCTTTTCCATGGACAAACGGAGAGCCTTGGCTGTCGCTGCAATCCCTGCCACATTTTCAGTTGTCGAGCGATAATCACGTTCCTGACCACCACCTGTTAAAAGAGGCGTAATCTTCTTGCCATACTTGATATAGACAAAACCAACACCACGAACTCCGTGGAACTTGTGACCAGAGAAAGTCGCAAAATCCACTCGTTCTGTCAGATACTTTTCAGTCGGAATTTTGGCAAGTGCCTGAACTGCATCAACGTGGAAGGAAATAGTTGGTTTGTCTGCTAACAGTTCTGAAATAGCCTCAATGGGCTGAACAGAGCCAATTTCGTTGTTAACTGCCATGATGGAAACGAGGGTCGTATCAGGTCTTATCAAATCTGCTAGCGCCTCAACATCCACAAATCCTTTCTCATCAACTGGAGCAAAATCCACTTCAAATCCTTGACTTTTCAACCAGAGAGCTGACTCTTTGACTGCTGGATGTTCAATGGCTGATACGATGATGTGCTTCCCAAATTGAGCTTTTTCAAAGGCCACACCCTTGATGACCCAGTTATCTCCTTCTGTCCCACCAGAAGTAAAGAAGATTTCATCGCTTTTCTTACCAATTAAATCTGCAATCTGTTGGCGAGAAGCATCTAAGATTCGTGTTGCCTGGTCCCCTAAACGATGAAGACTAGATGGATTTCCTAAAATTTTTGAAGCCACCTGCATATAAGTTTCAAGGGCTTCAGGATAAGGCTTGGTCGTCGCCGAATTATCAAAGTAAATCATGTTTTCTCACGCTTTCTAAAATCACTTCTTCTATTGTATCATGAAACGGAGCTTGCGACAAGAAAGGGCAATTCCTCTTTTTTTAAGATTTTTTTAAAGAAATACGGTATAATAAATTTTAGTTAAAGGAGAGAATGTATGTCTAATTATCGTAGAACTTCAAAACCAAAAACAGAACACATCAAAAAAGGCTTTACGGTCTTTCAAAAAACCGTTGCTACTATCGGTAGTATTCTCGGCTTGATTACCGCAAGCATCACTATCATGAACGCCTTGGATAATAACAAAAATACTAAAAAAGAACCTACGACAAGCCAGACGACAACAATTGTCAAAGAAATTCAAAAGGAATCCCCTCAGGAAAACACTAGTCCTAATAAGGAAAATAACACTTCTCAAGAAAAACCACAACAAGAAGAAACACCAAAATCCAGCGTCAAGGAAGAGAAAAAAGAAGAGCAGAAAGCAGCAACTCAGGAATCTACTACTCCTGCTCCAAGTAAATCTACTACTGAAAATGAAAAACAGTCCAATACTCCAAATTCAGAAAATAATACCAATCAATAGCCAGTAAAATAGCTTCCTTCCAAACTTGGAAAGAAGCTATTTTTTTATTGTTGCAATACTTTTCTTGGTTTGGTACCTTCAGCTGGACCAATGACTCCTGCCATTTCGAGTTCTTCCATAAGGCGGGTCGCACGGTTAAATCCAACTGATAAACGACGCTGAATCATGGACGCACTAGCTTTCTGGGTCTCAATGACCAAAGCTTTGGCTTCTTCAAAAAGCGGATCTCCACCAGTTTCACCATCTGAAAATTCACCTTCATTTTCAGAAACCTCACCTGGATCAAAACTCTCATCGTAGTCCGCATCAGCCTGAGCCTTGATGAAGTTTACGATGAGCTCGACATCATCATCCGAGATAAAGGAGCCTTGGAGACGAACTGGATGATTTTCATCAATTGGTTTAAAGAGCATATCTCCACGTCCAAGCAGTTTTTCCGCTCCATTTTCATCCAAGATGGTGCGCGAGTCTGTACCTGATGATACCGCAAAAGCCACTCGAGATGGGACATTGGCCTTGATCAGACCAGAGATGACATCAACGGATGGACGCTGGGTTGCAAGAATCATGTGGATACCTGCAGCACGCGCCTTCTGTCCGAGACGAATGATAGCATCTTCCACTTCCTTGCTGGCCACCATCATGAGGTCAGCCAACTCATCCACAATCACGACAATGAGCGGTAGCGGAACCTGCTTGTACTCAGACTGGGCATTGAACTCTTCTACCTTGGCATTAAAACCTGCAATATTCCGAACTCCCACCTTGGCAAAGAGTTCATAACGATTTTCCATTTCATCCACGACCTTTTGCAAAGCCTTGCTAGCCTTACGTGGATTGGTCACAACTGGAATCAAGAGGTGGGGAATATCATTGTAAACAGACAACTCAACCATCTTAGGGTCCACCATCATAAACTTGACCTGGTCGGGTCTTGCTTTCATCAGAATGCTAGCGATAATGCCATTAACAGCTACTGACTTCCCTGATCCCGTTGAACCTGCGACAAGCAAGTGGGGCATCTTGGAGAGGTCAAATGCTCTTGCGGTTCCATTAACAGCCTTCCCTAAAGGAATTTCCAAGAGATTTTCTGCTT
The DNA here is from genome assembly GCF_003942685.1 of Streptococcus mitis. Classification (GTDB taxonomy): domain Bacteria; phylum Bacillota; class Bacilli; order Lactobacillales; family Streptococcaceae; genus Streptococcus; species Streptococcus mitis_CD. Next base: position 10,918 of record NZ_RJNR01000008.1, read on the forward strand.
TCGTTTGAGATTGTTCCCATAGTTCTCGGAAAGAAACTGTCGCAATCTCAGAGTTAGGTACTTCGATTCCCACTAAAGATTTCCCTGGGATAGGTGCTTCGATTCGGACATCCTTGGCCGCCAAGGCTAGAGCGAGGTCATCTGCGAGATTGGAGATGCGGTTGACCCTTACACCCACTGCTGGCTTGACTTCATACTTGGTCACTGATGGCCCAATTTCGGCCCGTTCAACTGTTACCTTGATACCGAAGCTAGCAAAGGTTTCTTCTAGGATTTTGATGTTTTCTCGGACGATTTTCTTTTCTTTAGACTGGTCCTTTGGTTTATCTGGGGCAAAGAGTTGTAAGCTTGGAAGTTTGTATTCAAGGGCCTCCTTAGCAGAAAAATCGACCTGTACGTCTTCATCATCAGAGCCATCTTCCTGTTCAGCGAATTCAAGTTCAGCTTGAGGCAAGATGATTTCTGGTTCTACCCACTCTTCTTCCGGAACAGGTGGACCGTCAAGAACAACATCTGCTGTCAGAATTTCACCCGTTTCCATATCAACAGGAGGCAAATCGAGTAAGGCTTTTTCGGTCTCTTCTTGTTCTAATCTAGCCTCTTCCTCAGCCTTTTGACGAGCTTTTTCTTCTTGTTTGACAAGGCGTTCCTCTTTTCGACGCTCATGACCTTCCCGCCATTTGACAAAGCCTCTACTGAAGAATTCAGCAATATCGTAAACAGACCAAGGACTGACTAGGAGGGCTCCAGCTAAAATCAAGATAGAACCAATAAAGTAAGTGCCGATATTTGAAAAGAGAAAGGCGGTTGGAATATAAAGAGCAACCCCAATCAAGCCCCCCCCAGCAAAACTGGTCGTTCGAAAACCAGTTAAATCCGTCACAACCTGAGCCATGGTTCCTTTTAGAACGGACTTGTCCAAACCATATTTCCAAACTAAGTAGGCTTCAAAAATCAGGAGCAAGCCCGCAAATATAGTGAAAAAGCCAGATAGAAGCCCTTCCTGTTTTCGTATCCACTTGAAAAAGAAGAGGTAGAGCAGGATACCAAATATTGTCAGATAAGCTAGGCTACCCACCAGCAAGCGAATTAAATTGTAAAGGGTGATACCTGCAGCCCCTAATTTGAAGGCTGCGAAAATCAATAAAAACGCGATTCCCAACGAAATCAACATCCGTTGAATCGCTTCTTTTCTTTCGAGTTCTGCTTTTGACGGTCTTCGTCTTGTTTTACTTGTATTCTTGTTTGCCATTCTTCTATTATACCATATTTCACAGGCATTTCGGAAAAGGTCAATATTCTCCTTGGATAGTTCAGTATTAAGAGATTCAAATAAAATTTTCTTATCCATAGTTTCCCTCTCTAAGCAATTTCAGAACATCTTTTTAATAGCCTTTATGATTCAACTGACTGTTCATCAAAAAAAGAAGATATGCAAAATTTTGAAATTTTGATATAATAGAACTATCAAAAAGTAAAGGAATGATTGGTATGAACGCAATCACAGCTCACAGCTCACAGCTCACAGCTCACAGCTCACAGCTCACAGCTCACAGCTCACAGCTCACAGCTCACAGCTCACAGCTCACAGCTCACAGCTCACAGCTCACAGCTCACGCTGATTATGTAATCAAGCGTATTTTTTGTCAAGCCCTAAAACAGACTTTTTCACATTTTTGTGAGAAGGTCTTTTCTGTTGTTTCTCAACTCAATGAGTTGATTGTTGGAGGTGTAAAATGACGCCTCTAGCTATTGATAGAAGTTGGCAATCTGGAAATGAAAGAGCAGACAATTTATTTTTCTGGAGAAATTTCGGTTTTGATGAAAAAGATATTTTAATCGAAAATACTGATGGTATCGTTAACGGATCTCTGTTTGAATTTAAAAATAGCATTGCTGATCTTAATGCTGTGCTTACTCAAGCTATCCACTATCTGTCTAAATTAAGGATTAAAGGTGGTATTCCTATACCAAGCAAAATCGTTTTAGTTGATATTAATAAAAATCGTGCTAGTGTTTATGATGCAACTAAATATCGTTTAGAAATTTTACAAAATTATACGAATAGTGCATCAAAAAATGTAAATCAGAAGACTTTAAAAGATGCTACTAATCCTGAAAAAGTAATTGAATTTGATGTTTTTCAACCAAAGAGCCCTAAAAATCGTGAATTGCGTGAATTATTCCAAATAGACGAGTATCAAAAGTTTGAAATTGGCTTTCCAAACATTTTAGGGTGGGCGAACTACATATACCGTCACGATAAAACAACAACAAAATCTCAAATGTTTGAGATGCTCAAACAACCGTCTAATTCAATAGTCGAAAACTATATCTTACCTTGGTGTGGAGACGAAAGCGATTTTGACACCGTGATGGACGCATTAAATGACCCTGCAAATAGAAAAGATTTAGGAGCGTTTTATACACCATTACCTTATGTTAAAGAAGCAACTAAACTTGTTCGTCAAGCTATTAGCAGTCTTCCTAAAAATATGGACTATGTTATTTTGGATAGATGTGCTGGTACAGGAGCATTAGAGCATTATTTAACTGAAGAAGAGTTAGGCCATGTTATCTTGAATACTTATGAAATAAAAGAATGGCTTGTTTTGTATAACAAATATATTGGAAAGGTGAGGGCTATCATACCACCACTTTCAATTGTACAAGCAAACAAGGGGAACTTAGTAACAGGTGGGGATGCTTTAGCAGAAGAGTTTTTATCGATTCCAATGGAAACAGATGGAAAACATAATACATTACAAGAAATCATAGATGACAAAAATGTTGCGATTATTGGTTTTGAAAATCCCCCTTATTCTAGCGAATTAGCTCGGGCTCAAGAAGGAAATGTTAAATCGATAGATAAATTTAGCTATATAAGGAAATTGATGTCCGATGAATTTGTGGGTGATAGTAACCATGCAAAAGATTTGCTAAATCAATTTGTTTGGTCTTTTGAAAAATACTTTATGAGAGATGAAAACGACTATTATATTTTATTTGCTCCTGTTAAGTATTGGAAATCAGTTGGTCTAATGCAAAAAATCTTTATTAATGGTTTTCTAGCAAACAGAGGGAACTTTAAAGCACAAGAAAGTTCCGTTTTGGTAGCACTTTGGAAAAACGATCAAGATAACGAAACTGAAAGTATTACTGTAACTGCTAAAGAAATATGGAGAGATAATAAAAAATGGGGAACTGGGAAAGGAGCAGCAGTCATTGATGTACCTGAGGATGCTATTCTTAAAGATGTGAAGCATGTCACTATAAAAAAAGTATACAAAACGCTAGGAGAATACTATTCTAAAAAGTTAAAAACAGATGTGTTATCTAAAATTGCTACTGGCTACGATGGTAAAGAAGTACCATTAAAAAGCTATGGAAAACCTGTTTATAATGACAATATTTTAGCGGTTATAGAAGCCAGTGGTTTTGGTACTACTCCGCAGGACATAAGAATGACTAGAATTGCTATTTATCATGGACGAGGTAGTCAAGTTAGAACAAATAATTACGCAGAGCAAACTGCTTTATTTGTTGCCAAGCAATACCCTCAAAAAAACTGGTATGAAAGGGATATTTACTACACAACTGCTGATAAAGGGGATTTGTATACAGAGGATACAGATTTTCTTAGAAAAGCTACATTATGGACTTGTATCTCTCAAAAAAATCATTGTTTGAGCTTTGATGGTTCTGATGGAAAGTTTTATAGTAACGAAATGTGCCTAGATGAGAACTCTCTAGTTCGTAAAGAATTGGTCGAACAAGAAAAATATGGAAAACTTGATAGAGCTGACTTAATGTTGCTAGGCGTCTTTGATGAATTACTTGAACTAGCTAAAAATACTCAAGAATATAATCCAAAATACAATTATGGTACTTATCAAATTGAATTGGACATAAATACATCATACAAAGATGGTAATGATAAAAAGATATTCAACAATGAAAAAGTTAACACTAAACTAAAAGAACTTAAAACAAGGTTAGCTGATTACTATGAGAATGAGCTTGAAAGTAAATTATTTGAGTATGAACTATTGAAATAGTGAGAAGACGATTTCCAAACGGAAATCGTCTTTTTCGATATTGTTGAAATACTACATTTTGTGGTTGGTTTAAACTGGTATATAGTTCCCTTTTATTTAACTGCTTGTGGTTTGCGTAGGTAACCATAAACCACACCACTTACGATTGCTCCTACCAATACAGAAACGAGGTAAAGAAGAGCATTTGAAGTAAGGGCAATCACGAAGATTCCTCCGTGCGGCGCCATAAGTTTGATACCAGTAAGACCAACGAGTCCACCTGCTACTGCTGAACCAAGGATGAAACTTGGGATCGCACGAGCTGGGTCAGCGGCACCAAATGGAATTGCTCCCTCAGTGATAAATGACAAGCCCATGATGATGTTTGTCAAACCTGAGTTGCGTTCTTCCTTAGTAAATTTATCTTTGAAAAGAAGAGTTGCGACAAAGATTGCAAGTGGTGGCACCATTCCTCCAGCCATAACTGCTGCCATGGCTACAGAACCACCTGAAGAAACAGACGCTGCAAGCGTACCTGTACCAAAGACATAAGCCGCTTTGTTAACTGGTCCACCCATGTCAACAGCCATCATTCCACCAAGGACGATACCAAGAAGGACAGCTGAACCTCCTCCAAGACCACCTAGGAAGTCATTCATAGCAGTGTTGATTGCTGCCATTGGGATATTAACAGCTAGCATGACAAATCCAGTCAAGATTGTTCCAAGAAGTGGCAAAAGAAGGATTGATTTTGCACCTTCAAGTGAACGAGGAACTTTAACGTATTTCTTGATAGCAAGAACTAAAGCACCTGCGATAAATCCACCAACAAGGGCACCTAGGAAACCAGATGAGACACCTGCAAGAGTTGAAGTTGCTTCACCACCTGCGGCATAAGGAATTTTACCAAAGGCAAAACCTTCTTTGGCAATAGCACCAGCCACGAAACCTGCTACCAAACCTGGTTTTTCAGCGATAGAGTAGGCAACATAACCTGCAAAGACTGGAAGCATCAAACCAAAGGCAGCTCCACCAATTTTCATGAACATAGAAGCTAGCTCATGGTAGGAACCAAGATTACCAAGATTTTCATTTGGAACACCCAAAGCACCGTCAATCAAGAAGGCAAGGGCAATCATGATACCACCGCCAATAACAAATGGCAACATTTGCGATACACCACTCATCAAGTGTTTGTAGAAGGCACCACCAAGACTTTGTTTTTCGTTAGAGGCTGTTGTAGCTTTTGTTCCATTAGCAGCACGATAAACTTCAGCATCTCCTGAAAGAGCCAAGTTAATTAACTCTTCTGTTTTACGGATACCGTCAGCAACCGGACGATTGATCAATGGTTTGCCATCGAAACGATCCATTTCAACTGCCTTGTCTGCTGCGATGATAACAGCTTTAGCCTTGCGGATGTCCTCTGCAGTTAGTTGGTTACCAACACCACTGGCACCGTTAGTTTCGACCTTGATCCCAACACCCATTTCAGCAGCCACTTTTTGAAGGGCTTCTTGAGCCATGTAAGTGTGGGCAATACCTGTTGTACAAGCTGTAACGGCTACGATAAAGTCACCAGTTTCATTAGCAGGTACTTGAACAGGCTCTTCAGTTTTTTCTGAAGCTTGGTCAAAGAGTTCAATGACTTGGTCAGCTGATGTTGCTTGACGAAGTTTGTCAGCAAAACCGTCTTTCATCAAGTATTGAGATAATTCTGCCAAGGCTGCCAAGTGGGTGTCATTGGCACCTTCTGGAGCTGCAATCATAAAGAAAAGGTCAGTTGCTTGTCCATCCAAGCTCTCATAGTTAACACCCTTGTTTGACTTAGCAAAGAGAACAGTCGCTTCTTTGACAGCAGCGTTTTTGCTGTGAGGCATTGCGATTCCGTCACCCAAACCAGTAGAAGTGAGAGCTTCACGCGCCAAAATTCCTTCTTTAAAGATTTCAAAATCTGTCACATAACCGTGGTCTGTCAAGCTTTTAATCATCTCGTCGATGACAGCTGTTTTTTCAGTCGCCTGCAAATCCAGCAACATAACATCTTTTCTCAATAGGTCTTGAATTTTCATCGTTTTTCTACCTCAACTTTTTCATATGTTTCTTTAATAAATTCTGCTGTTGCCAAGTCATCCGAGAAGGTAGTTGCCGTTCCGCAAGCCACTCCCCATTTGAAGCCTTCTACTGCGTCTTTTGATTTGACAAATTCACCTGTGAATCCAGCGACCATAGAATCACCAGCCCCAACTGAATTTTTGACTGTCCCCTTGATTGGTTTAGCAAAGTAAGCTCCCTCAGATGTGACAAGAAGGGCACCATCACCAGCCATAGAGATAATCACATTTTGAGCACCTTTAGCCAGTAACTCTCGCGCGTATTTCTCAATTTCATCTAAACTGTCTAGTTTAACCCCAAAAATCGCTCCAAGTTCATGATTGTTTGGTTTAACCAAAAGCGGCTGGTAGGCCAAACTATCAATTAAGGTCTGTCCTTCAAAGTCACAAACCACTTGCGCACCCGTCTGACGCGTCAAGGCAATTAGATCCTTGTAGATAACATTACCTAGATTCTTAGCACTTGAACCTGCAAAGACAACCGTATCTTCTGCTGTCAGACTTGAAAGAATGGCTTTTAACTCTTCAAGTTGTTCGGGCTCAACAGTTGGACCCGTTCCGTTGATTTCTGTTTCTTGGTCTGCTTTGATTTTAACATTGATACGAGTATCTTCTGCCACTTGAACAAAACGTGTCTCGATTTCTTCATCAGCCAAAGTATCTGTGATAAATTTACCAGTAAAGCCTCCGATAAATCCCGTAGCTGTATTTGGAATATCTAAGCGCTTCAAAACACGACTGACATTGATTCCTTTCCCACCAGCAAACTTATCATCACTGTCCATACGATTGACACTACCGACTTGAACTTGGTCCAAACGAACGATATAATCAATGGATGGATTGAGTGTGACTGTATAAATCATACTTCTATTACCTCCGTTTTCTCCTTAATAACCTGCAAGAGCTCATGCCCTTGACTTGTGATAACAATAGCTCGTTTGAGTGGTGCTACCTTGGCAAAGCAAGTTTGCCCAATTTTAGACGAATCCACCAAGACATAGGTCTGTTTGGCGTTTTCCAAAATAGCACGCTTCACAGCTCCCTCCTCCATATCAGGAGTCGTATAATAACTATCGTCCACACCATTCATCCCGATAAAGGCACGGTCAAAGTGCAATTGGTTAATCTGGTTAAGAGCAACGCCCCCGATGCTCGCATCTGTCGCCATCTTGACACTTCCTCCAACCATGACAGTCGGAATCTGCTTTTCAACCAACTGAGCAGCATGGTGAATCGAGTTGGTTACTACAGTAATATTCTTATTGACCAATTCATGAATCAAAAAAGCAGTTGTTGTTCCTGCATCGATAAAGATGACATCTTGTTCCTTGATGAGAGAGGCTGCTTTCTGAGCCAACAACTTCTTCTCTTGAAGGTTTTTGACAGATTTTTCTTGAATGGTTTCTTCTTCCTGCAAGGAATGGGGCAATTCTGCTCCACCATGCACGCGACGAAGCTTGTTTTCCGCTTCCAACTCATCCAAATCTCTTCGAACCGTTGATTCTGACGTTTCTAACAAACTAACTAATTTTTCTAGAGAAACTACATGATGTTGATTTAACTCCTCTAAAATCAGTTGCTTCCGCTCTGTTTTTAACACTGAATCACCTCCTGTTATCGTTTACACTATTCATTCTATCACACTTTCTTTCAAAGTCAAGCGCTTTTTGTCATTTTCTTTCAAAATCTATCATTTTTCTTATTTCCAAAATTTTTATTGCAAGATAAGAGCCTTTATGGTAGACTATTTGAGTAAGTATTGGAAGATTACTCAAGAGGCTTAAGAGGCCGTGTTGGAAACGCGGTAGGCGTGTAACAGCGTGCGTGGGTTCGAATCCCATGTCTTCCGTTTATTTTAAAAAAGATACCCAAGAAATCTTGGGTATCTTTTTTCTTATATGCTTGTTTTATAACTCGGGTGAATTTCTTAGAAAATATCAAATAACAATTTCACATTGAGAATTGTTAAGATAATGGAAACGATATAGCCAAGGATGGTATTCCATTTGGCATTGGTAAATTCTCCCATCAGTGATTTCTTAGAAGTTAGATAAATCAGTGGGAAGATTGAAAATGGAAGAGCAATCGAAAGAAAGACTTGTGAATAAACCAATAACTGATCTAATGTTTTTTCCTGATGACCAAACAGAACCGCTACAATCATGACAGGCAACAAGGCAAAGAGACGAGTTGCCAAACGAATGAACCATTGAGGTAATCTCATATGCAAGAAACCTTCCATAACGATTTGTCCAGTCAAGGTACCCGTAATTGTCGAATTTTGACCACTGGCTAATAAAGCCAAGGCAAACAAGGTTGATAAGGTCGAGCTAGCTATAACTCCTGCAATAGTAGAATCCTGCAAGGCATTATACATTTGAGAGAAGGCAGAAATCTCAGATGCATGGCCGAAAAAGAGAGCCGCCCCGAGAATTAATAGAAGGGAGTTAACCACAAAGGCCAAGGATAATTGGAGATTTGAATCCCAGGTCATAAAGCGCACGGCTTTTCGAACATCATTCTTGTCCTTGTGATTGATTTTCCGAGTTTGAGACAAGGAAGAATGCAAATAGAGGTTATGGGGCATAACCGTTGCTCCCACGATCCCTAGTGCCAAGGTTAATTGACTTTCATGCCCTGGCAAGGGACTTTCAAATAAGGTTGCATTCGGTAGATAACCCTCAACGATTCCTTGGAAGCTTGGATGTGACAAAGCTACCAGATAGGTAAAAATTGCTAGAATGGTTAAAATCAGTGTTGTCACAATAGCTTCAATCTTCTTAAAGCCAAATTTCATCAGAAGCAATAAGAGAAAAACATCCAACACGGTCAAGAGAATTGCTATCATAATCGGAATCTTAAAGAGAAGATTGAGAGCAATCGCTGAACCTAGAACTTCTGCCAGATCTGTCGCCATCAAGGCTAATTCTAAAATCACCCATAGACTATAACGAAGCCATTTAGGTGAATGATGAGCCGTTGCTTGAGCCAGGTCCATCTGGGTTACAATACCAAGCTTTCCTGCCATCTGCTGAAGTTGCATGGCAATGAGAGATGAAATCAAGATAACAAACAAGAGACTATACTTATAGGAAGCACCACCGACTACACTGGTAATCCAGTTTCCTGGATCCATATAACCAACTGCGACAAGAGCACCCGGACCTAAAAAGGCATTTAAATTTTGCCAGAAATGATTGTTATTTGGAGTATCGATAGATTGATTAATCTCAGAGAGTGACACTTTTTTATGAGAAGACATAGATACTTACCTCTTTCTAAACCTACTTTTTCATTATTTTCTATTAGAGAAAAATAAGATTGACTTTAAACTATTAAAACAATGAAAACTATATGAAAAACATTTAGTTTTTTCATTATTTTTCTTAAGGCACCTTAATTATAACAGAAAATATGATAAAAACTTAAGAAAATTCAGGACTTGATTTAATATTTAGGATACAACAAAATGTTGTATTCTTTTTTTGCAAAAGAATACCAAAGAATAAAATAAAAAACGTTGTAAAAACAACGTTTTAGAAAGATTTACAAAACAATGTAAATTATCAATGGAGCCGGTGGGAGTCGAACCCACGTCCAAACACCTGCCAACATATTTGTCTACAACCATAGGTTATGTATTATTTTAACAGTCCCTCGACACATAACTCAAGACTAGAAACCGCGAGTCTATCAATCTCTTATCAAGCCGCTAGACAAGACTTAATCGTATCTCGCTAATAATAAGACCTGTCATTGAACACGAGCAATCCAAATCGGGTCACGCCTGCTGGTTTTTAGGCAGCTAGAGCGTAAGAAGTGTTATTTTTTGCAGTTATATTTAACTGAGCGTTTACGTCGCCACACGAGTCGCAAAATATGCCTCATAATGCCTGTCGAATCCGTAACGACCCCAAAAGACAATAAAACCATTATACCTTATCTAACACAAAAATGCAAAAAGGAAAGCAATTAACTACAAAAGATAGTCTTTCAAAGATTTTGTCAAAACCTGATAACCAGCAACACTAAGGTGCAACCCATCAGTTGTATAATCTTTTTTGAGTTGACCTGCCTGGTCTGTCAAACTATCAAAAACTGGCACAAATTCTACCTGCATATAGGCAGAAGCAAGGTCTTGATAGGCTTGATTCCATTTCTGAATTTTTTCATTCGTACGAATATAGACTGTCTGCTTGTACTCCTCTCCCTCATTAACTGGTAAAATAGAAAGCAATTTAATCTCTGTCAATGGATAATCACGAGCAATGGATTGAATAATAGCTTCGAGATTATTGAGAGTCTCATTCACAGGTACATATTTTCCGATATCATTTGTCCCAATCAAAAGGACAATTTTATCTACTGCTTCACCATATAGATGAGCATCCAGATTCTCTAATAACAGTCCTGTCTGATAACCTCGAATGCCTCGATTGACAATCGTTTTTGAAGTCCCAAACAGCTCCTGCAGAGGATAATATTCGACAATGGAATCCCCAATAAAAAGAATGTCTGGCTCTACAACAGAAACCTGATTTAAGTGACGATACTTGGTTTGGATTTTTTCTTGTTCCTTTAGTAACCAATTTTCTAATAACTGTACTGCCACTTCATTCTCCTTTTTCTAACCAGTTTTCCAAGATTTGATAAACTCCTCCTTGGCTATTGGCTGGCGCTAGAGCAGTAGCCACAGCTTTGGCCTTATCATCAGCATTTTCCATCGCATAGGCAATTCCAGCCATTTCAAGCATTTCAACATCATTTTCACTGTCGCCAAAAGCCATGATTTGTTGGGAGTTCAAGGCCCAACGCTTGAGTAATTCTTCCAAGCCCCATGCTTTATGAATCCCAGCTTGAAGGATATCAATGCAACCATAGCCACTCGATACAGCCCGAACACGACCATCAAAGAGGTCATTGATTTCTTCCAAAACCGAACTCAAACGTTCCTCGCCAACAACCATACTCATCTTGAGCACACCACCAAAGAGGTCAGTGGTTAATTCATCCACAAAATGCATCCGTTGGTAGAATTTTTCAATCATTTCTGGAGTCATAAAACTTTCAAGGTCTGTGAAAATCGTACCTTCTTTGACGAAACCACCCTTCATCCCCGTTACAACAAACTGATCCTGACACGCTCGACCCTCGAAATAAGCCAAGGCCTTATCGACAATGGCATCATCCCAAGTCTGATCCTGAATCAGTTCATTGTTTTCAAAAATACGAGCACCATTGGCAACAACCAGAACCACTCGATCGACCAAGTGCTCCAGTAGTTGCCTCATGCGGTGAATTTCATTGCCCGTAGCGATGACAAAACGAACGCCCCTTTGATCCAACTGATCTAAAATCTTTTCCAAGCGTGGGAGATCAAGCTGGCCTCTAGCATCCAGCAAGGTCCCATCCATATCTGTCGCAATTACTTTAATCATCATTTACTTTCCTCTGAATTCAAGCTAGTCCCACTTCAATCCCACATGTTCGTTCATTTCTTTATAGGCTGTATCAATTCGTTCCTTAGTCGCTTCATCCAACTGATCACGATGACTACCACCCTCGATAAAGTCTTCTAGGATATAGGTTTGGTAATGATATAAGGGATATCCTTCTGGTGAAAAAGTTCCCTTTGGTGTTCGATTGACCCAAGTAGGATGAGCTTTAGCTGTTTCAATAGTTGTTTTTCCATCTTTTTTCTTGACAGTTACATCCATAAGAACACCACGCTCAGTCCACTTCGCATTGTCTACACCAGTCATTGTTTCAATTCGCTGATTGGAAATAAAGTTCCCCATTGAATAGATAATGAGTTTCTTGTCTCCATCTTTTTCAACAATTTCAGATGGCTCAACTACGTGTGGATGGCCTCCAAAGATAATATCCGCTCCCCATTCAATCATCTTGTGGTACAAAGCCTTTTGCTCGTCAGTCGGTTCTATGCGATACTCAACACCCATCTGAGGCATGATAACAGTAATGTCCGCTTCCTTCTCTGCACGCTCAATTTCAGCCTTCATCTTATCTTCGTTTAGGTCTGAAAGATAGCGGTTATAATCTTCTTGAGAAATACTTTGCTCAATTCCATTAAATCCATAAGAATAAGCCAAAAGTGCAACCTTGATACCGTTCACTTCCTTGATAACGAGTGGAGCTTGATCACGTGACTCGTGCGTATAAACTCCAATAGGTGTCATTCCTGCCTTTTCAATTGCATCTGCCGTTGAAATAACTCCTTCAATTTGCGAATCTAAAATATGATTATGAGCTAGATCTAAAACATGATACCCAGCATCTTTAATAGCATCCATTACTTGAACAGGAGCATTAAATAAAGGATAGCCAGCTAGATAATGATCTTTATTAATGGTCCCTTCAAAATCACCTATAGCCAAATCTGCCTGCTTAAGCCACGGAGTTACGTATTCAAAATTCTCATGAAAATCATAGCTTCCATCTTCCTTTTTAGCTGACATATAAATAATATCATGGTAAAGTAAATCTCCATGGGCCATGATACGAGCACTTTTTTCTTCTTCCTGATCTTTAGAACTTTGATTCGTCTTATTAGCTTCTTGAGAAATGGCATCCTTTTTTTGACTAGTCAATGGAATTCCTTGGAAACTTTCAAACAACAAGACCAAGCCCATTGATAAAGCAACTGCTAGCAAGAGTATCGCCACAAATCCCTTATTACTCCACTTGCGATAACTCCTAAAAAAGTTTACAAAGCCTCTCACAAAATGAAAAACTGGTCCACGTTTATGTCTATCTTGTCTTCTTTGCATCTTCATTCTCCCTACTTTCTAATGCAAGCCTTTTCTTTTTATTATATCACAGATAAGTAATTCTTTCACAATTGAATTGAACTTCCTATCTATTTTCTATAAATCCTAAAGGTTGTAATACTTTCAATCCTTGTCATTTTGTGATATCATGTAGAGGTAATGAAAGGAGAGAAAATGTCTGCTATAGAACGTATTACAAAAGCTGCTCACTTAATTGATATGAAAGATATTATCCGCGAAGGGAATCCGACTCTACGCGCGATTGCTGAGGAAGTTACTTTCCCCTTGTCTGACCAGGAAATCATTCTCGGAGAAAAGATGATGCAATTCCTGAAACATTCCCAAGATCCTGTCATGGCTGAAAAAATGGGGCTCCGCGGTGGTGTTGGACTTGCTGCTCCTCAATTAGATATCTCAAAACGCATTATCGCTGTTTTGGTGCCTAATATTGTTGAAGAAGGCGAAACTCCACAAGAAGCCTATGACTTGCAAGCCATTATGTACAATCCCAAAATCGTCTCTCACTCTGTTCAAGACGCTGCTCTTGGCGAAGGAGAAGGTTGCCTCTCTGTTGACCGCAACGTGCCTGGCTACGTAGTTCGCCATGCCCGCGTTACTGTTGACTACTTTGATAAGGATGGAGAAAAACACCGCATCAAGCTCAAAGGATACAACTCCATCGTTGTCCAGCATGAAATTGACCACATTAACGGTATCATGTTTTACGATCGTATCAATGAAAAAGACCCATTTGCAGTTAAAGATGGTTTACTGATTCTAGAATAAAGAAAATCCCGTTGCAATACGGGGTTTTGTGTTATAATAGAGGCATGAAAACAAATGATATTGTCTATGGCGTCCACGCCGTTACCGAAGCCCTCCTTGCAAACACTGGCAACAAACTCTACCTCCAAGAAGATCTCCGAGGTAAGAATGTTGAGAAAGTCAAGGAACTGGCTACAGAAAAAAAGGTGTCCATTTCTTGGACTTCAAAAAAATCCCTCTCTGAGATGACTGAAGGTGCTGTCCACCAAGGTTTTGTTCTACGAGTGTCTGAATTTGCCTATAGCGAGCTAGACCACATCCTTGCCAAAACGCGTCAAGAAGAAAATCCTTTACTATTGATTCTGGACGGATTAACTGACCCTCACAACTTAGGCTCCATCTTAAGAACCGCTGATGCGACCAATGTTTCAGGTGTCATCATTCCCAAGCACCGTGCTGTCGGAGTTACTCCTGTCGTTGCCAAAACGGCCACAGGTGCTATTGAGCACGTTCCCATCGCTCGAGTGACCAATCTAAGCCAAACTCTGGACAAACTCAAGGATGAAGGCTTCTGGATCTTTGGAACAGATATGAACGGTACCCCTTGCCACAAGTGGAATACAAAAGGGAAAATCGCCCTCATCATCGGAAATGAAGGAAAAGGCATCTCTATCAACATCAAAAAACAGGTTGATGAAATGATTACCATTCCGATGAATGGACATGTTCAAAGCCTTAATGCCAGTGTTGCTGCGGCCATTCTCATGTATGAAGTTTTCCGAAATAGACTATAAAAAGTTTCCAGTCATCTGATTGGAAACTTTTTTATAATTAACTATGTTCTGTGATAAACTTGTAAGCTTCTTGACCAGCGATAGCTCCATCTCCAACTGCTGTTGTCACTTGGCGAAGGTCTTTCAAGCGAACATCACCAACTGCAAAGATACCGTCAACTGCAGTTTTCATGTGGTTATCTGTCACAATCCAGCCTGCCTGATCTTGGATATTTAATTCTTTAACAAAATCGCTAAGAGGGTCCAATCCAACATAGATAAAGACGCCACCGAAGGCTTGTTCTGTCACTTGACCTGTTTTCACATTTTCAAATACGACAGATTCTACTCGGTTTTCGCCCTTAATTTCCTTCACTACAGAATCCCAGATAAAGCTGATTTTCTCATTCGCAAAGGCGCGGTCTTGTAAAACTTTTTGGGCACGAAGTTGGTCACGACGGTGAACAATGGTAACCGTCTTAGCAAAGCGAGTCAAGAAGAGGGCTTCTTCAACCGCTGAATCTCCACCACCGACTACCAACAAATCTTGGTCACGGAAGAAAGCACCATCACAAACGGCACAGTAAGAAACACCACGACTGTTCAGTTCTTCTTCTCCAGGTACTCCCAAAGGACGATGTTTAGAACCAGTCGCTACGATAACTGTACGTGTTTCATATGTTTGGTCATCGGTCATCACTTTCTTAAAATCACCATGATCTTCGACATTTTCAACATAACCATAAATATGCTCAACACCAAGATTTTCAAGCGGTTCAAACATCTTTTCTGCCAATTCAGGTCCACTAATATTAGCGTATCCTGGGTAATTTTCAATATCAGATGTATTATTCATCTGACCACCTGGCAGACCACCTTCAATCAAGCCTACTTTGAGATTGCTTCGAGCAGCATACAAGGCTGCAGTCATTCCTGCAGGACCAGCACCGATAATAATAGTATCGTACATATAGATTCCTTCTTTCTTGTTGTAACTATCTTTATTCTAACTCTTTCTTGTCAATCAAGCAAGGATTATGCTTTGAAAACAAGAATTAAACTCATAACCGCAAAGGATAATACTGGAACAACCAAGACCCCAATCATAATCATATCATAGAGATGGGCTTGGCGAGCCTTGGCTGTCTTATCAACTCCCGACATGGCTCTTAGTCCAATCCAAATCCCTAAAAAAATCAGGACAAGGATGGTGGTCAAGATCAAACTCTCGAAATATAAAGAAAATAGTTGCAGTAGCATGATTTCTCTCATTTCTATCTTTTTTAAAGAGTAAACTCAGCTAGTCCAGCTAACTGAGTTTTCCTTTATCTATTATATCAAATATAAGTCCGTTTGTAACTAGCGAAGAATTCTTTTGTCCGCTCTTCTTTCGGATGGTGGATAATCTCATCCGGTGTTCCAGACTCAATGATTTTCCCCTTATCTAAGAAGAGAATCTTATCAGCCACTTGGGCTACAAAGGACATGTCATGACTGACCAAAATCATGGTCTGACCTGACTTCGCAGCATCTGCAATAGACTTTTCTACTTCACCGACCAATTCTGGGTCAAGGGCTGAAGTTGGCTCGTCTAAGAGTAAGACATCTGGTTTCATGGCAAGAGCACGCGCTAGGGCAACCCGTTGCTTCTGTCCACCTGATAAATGGCGTGGGTAATGGTTTTCACGATCAGAAAGCCCAACCTTAGCTAACTCTTCCTTGGCAATCTTAGTCGCTTCTTGGTCAGATAATTTTTTAACAACAACCAAGCCTTCTTTCACATTATCAAGCGCTGTACGGCGTTCAAACAAATTAAACTGTTGAAAAACCATGGACAGCTTACGACGTAGGGCCAGGATTTCTTCTTGAGTGATTTTAGAAAAATCAACTGAGAAATCATCGATCTGAATCGAACCACTGTCAGGAGTTTCAAGATAATTGAGACTGCGTAGAAAGGTTGATTTTCCAGCTCCTGAAGAACCAATCAAGGCTACTACTTCTCCTTTTTGGATATCCAAGTCCAGATGATCCAAGACAGTCTGTCCTGAAAAGGATTTACTTAAATTCGAAATCTTAATCATTAACGAAGGTCTCCTTTCACATCTGTTTGCACTGTATCAGGTGCAGAAATAGCCATTTTTCTCTCGATGAAACGACCGAGACTTTCAATTCCAATATTAACCACCCAATAAACAAGGGCAACGGAGATAAAACGTTCAAAATAGCGATAATCGGCTCCACCCAAAATCTGAGCTTGGGCAAAGACTTCCACAACTCCTGCACTAAAGGCTAGGGACGTTCCCTTGGTCAAGCCGATTAGGGAATTGATCAAGGTTGGAGTCGCTACAACGGCCGCATTTGGAATAATCACGCGACGATAAACTTGTGCTCGCGTCATCCCCAAACTGCGTGCTGCCTCAATCTCACCAGGATTAACTGATAGAATGGCTGCACGAATGGTTTCACTAGCATAAGCTGCCTCATTAAAGGCAAAGGCTACAATCGCAAAAGCAGCAGCTGGAATAGCATTAATATTGAGACCAGTTCCCCATTGCTGATTGAGGGCTTTCAAAGCCAAAGGAATCCCGTAGTAGGTCAACATGAGTTGCACCAAAATCGGTGTCCCTTTGAGGAAACTAACAAAGAAGGCCTGCAAGGGGTATAAAATCTTGACACGATTGATTTTCACAATAGCAAAAAGAAGCGCCAAAACCAAGCCAAAAAGGGCACCACCAATAGTCAACATAATCGTTGTTGGAAGCTGTTGAACAATTCTTGGAATTCCATCAAAGACCGAACGCAGGCTAAACAGCTTGCCATCTGGAATCAATTGCATCAAGTTTTGGTACCAATCTGATGCTAAAATCGTTGTAACATTCATAAAAACATCCTCTCCTGATAATGATTCATTCTACCATACTTCTGCCGTCAATGAAATTATTTGCTACGGTCAGATACAGACTTTATCTACCTACTAGTTTATCATACTTTGAAACAGGGAGGTTATATATTTTATCTATCAAAGAGATAAGTAAAAACTATTTCAGTCCCAATTCTTCGTAAGCTTTTCGATAACCGATTTGCTTAACAGTTCCATTCTCCACTAAAATAGGACGTTTTAACAACATACCGTCGCTTGCTAGCAATTCAGCTGCTTCTTGGTTTGACAGACTTCCTACCTTATCTTTTAGTCCTAATTCCCGGTATTTGATTCCACTGGTATTGAAAAATTGCTTCAATTCAAATCCTGAGGTTTCTAGCCAGTTTAAAATGACTTCTTGGCTTGGTGTTTCTTCGACGATGTGAACAGCTTTGTAGTCCACACCGAGTTGGTTTAATTCTTGTTTTGCTTTTTTACAAGTTGAACATTTTGGGTATTCGATAAATTCTAACATGTGTTTCACTTTCTATTTTATATCTTTAAAATCTGCGCCTTCATGCTCTAAAAGCCAGACTTTCTTTTCCACTCCTGCAGCATACCCTGTCAGACGCTTACCTGCTCCTAACACACGATGACAAGGTACTAGGATAGACCAAGGATTGCGTCCCACTGCTCCACCAATTGCTTGAGCAGAAGGCACTTGCAGGTCTTGCGCTATTTGTCCATAGGTCACTGTCTGACCATAAGGAATTCCTTGTAAATAGGACCAAACTCGCTTTTCAAAATCCGTTCCAATTGGAGCCAAGGGTAAGTTGAATAAATCCTGAGACTTGCCTTTAAAGTAATCATCTAAGCAAGCAATAACTGGAGCTAAAACAGGATGACTAACAACTTCTTCAATTGTTTTATCTCCTAACCCCCTCTCAAAGTGCTTCTGATCCTGCACCCAAATTCCATACAGATAATGGTCATCAGCTACAAGAGAAAGAGAGCCAATCGGCGAAGAGTAGAGCATTTTTGCATACTTCTTTTGCATTATTTCTTTAATTTTTGATAGGCCAAGCGTTCTCCATCAACTGGAACCTTACCAACCTGTTTAAAACCGAGTTTTTCAAAAATATGTTGCATGGCCTTGTTTGCAGCATGCGTATCTGAGCGAAAATCTAGATAATCAAAACCTTCAATCAAGCCTTCTAGAAAAGTCTGAGCAACCCCCTGTCCCTGCACATCTGCTGCCACAGCGATACGGTGAAAGACTAGATACTCTGATTCTCCTCCTTGCCAGTTTCCCTCATAAATAGCTTCATAGGCCTCCTCTGGACTCTTGGTCACAGCAGCATAGGTTAGCAATTCTCCCTCTTCCAAGGCAACATAAGCTTGACCTGAGATAATATCATCGATAATAACGTCTGCATTTGGATAGCCATTTTGCCACTGTTCACTACCAGCATCTGCCAAACATTTTTTAGCATCCTCAATCACCTGCATAATGGCATCTACTTCATTTGGAAAAGCTAAACGAATCTCCATCTTTTCTCCTCATTTCTGACTAGTTTCTCCCATCATAGCATAATTTAAGCCTTTTCACAAGCAGTTAAAACTTGACTTTCTGTTTTTATTATTTTATAATCTAGTTATTAAAACTAGATAAAAAGGAGTTGAAAATGAAAACTAGCTTTTCCTACCCTAAATGGGCAGAAATACCAAATATTGACCTCTATCTAGATCAGGTTTTACTCTATGTCAATCAAGTCTGCGCCCCTATCTCTCCTGATAAAGACAAGGGCCTGACAGCATCTATGGTCAACAATTATGTGAAACATGGTTACCTGACAAAGCCTGATAAGAAAAAATACCAACGCCAACAGATTGCCCGTTTGATCGCTATCACAACCCTCAAATCTGTCTTTTCTATTCAAGAAATCGCTAAGACACTGAATACTCTCCAAAGTCAAGCCAGTTCAGACCAGCTCTACGACGCTTTTGTGAACTACATGAACAATGGGATTGACCCAGAAAATCCTATTATCCAAAGTAGCTGCCAAACCGTTAAACTCTATCATCAAACTTTAGCCTTAATCCATCATACTGAAGAGGAGGAAATCTAATGAATACTAGTCTTAAACTCAGCAAACAACTCAGTTTTGGAGAGGAGATTGCTAATAGCGTGACCCATGCTGTGGGGGCAGTCATCATGCTCATCTTGCTCCCTATTTCATCCACCTAT
Source organism: Streptococcus mitis (assembly GCF_003942685.1). Taxonomy (GTDB): domain Bacteria; phylum Bacillota; class Bacilli; order Lactobacillales; family Streptococcaceae; genus Streptococcus; species Streptococcus mitis_CD. The sequence goes on from NZ_RJNR01000008.1 coordinate 30,506, forward strand.
AGTTATGAAGCACACGGATTTTTATCCTCTATCGGCGTTTCCATTTTTGTTATCAGCCTTTTTCTCATGTTCCTCTCATCCACCATTTACCACTCTATGGCCTATGGTTCAACCCACAAATACGTCTTGCGGATCATCGATCATTCTATGATTTATGTGGCTATCGCAGGTTCTTATACGCCAGTCGTCTTGACCTTAATGAATAACTGGTTTGGCTATCTGATTATTGCCATACAGTGGGGAACGACCATCTTTGGCATCCTCTATAAAATCTTTGCTAAAAAGGTCAATGAGAAATTCAGCCTTGCTCTTTACCTGATTATGGGCTGGCTGGTTCTGGCTATCATTCCTGCCATTATCAGTCAAACGACGCCAATCTTTTGGAGTCTTATGGTAACGGGCGGACTCTCTTATACGGTTGGAGCTGGATTTTACGCCAAGAAAAAACCTTATTTCCACATGATTTGGCATCTCTTTATCCTAGCAGCATCTGCCCTCCAGTACATCGCCATTGTTTATTACATGTAAAAAAGTTGAGAAATTCAATCTCAACTTTTTTCTTTACACATATTGATAAAGTACTGGTGCAAGCGAACATCATCAGTCAATTCCGGATGAAAAGAGGTTACCAGCATATTTTTTTCTTGGGCAGCAACGATTTGATTATCAACTCTTGCTAGAATTTCTACACCCTGTCCAACACTACTGATAATCGGACCACGGATAAAGGTCATTGGAATCTGACCGACTCCCTTACATTCTGCTTCCGTGTAAAAACTTCCTAGTTGGCGTCCGTAGGCATTTCGCTCGACCACCATATCCATAGTTCCTAGATGACTCTCTTCCTGAGAAGTGATTTCCTTAGCCAGCAAAATTAAGCCTGCACAGGTTCCAAAGGCTGGTAAACCAGATAGAATGGCTTCTCGAATGGGGATCAGCATGTCCTGGTCTCGTAAGAGCTTGCCCATGGCTGTAGATTCCCCACCAGGCAAAATCAAACCCGCCAAGTCACTCTGATATTGCTGAAAATCCTCTAGATTTCTGATTTCAACACTCTCGACTCCTAATTGATTTAGCACTTTTGCATGTTCTGCAAAGGCACCTTGCAAGGCTAATATTCCGATTTTCATCTATTTCCCTCGCTCAGCCATGAGAATTTGAATTTCATTTTCATTGATACCAACCATGGCTTCTCCTAAATCTTCAGAGATTTGAGCTAAGACTTGAGGATTACGGAAGTTAGTCACAGCCTTTACAATGGCACTCGCTCGTTTAACAGGATCTCCTGACTTGAAAATACCTGAACCGACAAATACACCTTCTGCTCCTAATTGCATCATCAACGCAGCATCTGCTGGCGTTGCAACGCCTCCAGCCGCGAAATTTACAACAGGCAATTTTCCATGTTCATGGACATATTGAACCAATTCTACAGGGACTTGCAAGTCCTTGGCAGCAACATAAAGTTCGTCCTCACGTAGGTTTTGAATGCGACGAATTTCCTGATTCATCATACGCATATGGCGAACAGCTTGGACGATATCCCCCGTACCCGGTTCTCCTTTTGTACGAATCATAGAAGCACCTTCAGCTATACGACGCAAAGCTTCTCCAAGGTCCTTAGCCCCACATACAAAAGGAACTTGGAATTCTTTCTTATCCACATGGAAACGGTCGTCAGCTGGAGATAGAACTTCACTCTCATCGATATAATCAATCTCAATAGCTTCTAAAATCTGAGCTTCCACAAAATGACCAATTCTAACCTTAGCCATAACAGGAATGCTAACCGCTTCTTGGATTTCCTTAATCATCTTTGGATCACTCATACGGGAAACCCCACCAGCTGCACGAATATCAGCTGGAATCCGCTCCAAGGCCATAACAGCAGCCGCACCAGCAGCTTCTGCGATACGGGCCTGTTCAGGGTTCTGCACATCCATGATAACCCCACCCTTGAGCATCTGTGCCAAGTTTTTATTTAGTTCATAACGATTTTCAGTCATTTCTTTATCCTCATCATTTGTATTGGTAGCTACCATTTCATTTTAAGTTAGATTAGAATGAATCACAAGATAAAAAAAATAAAATTGTATGGGTACAGATTGACTAAAAAACTATCTGACCTTCACTTAAGGCCAGATAGTTCATCAAATATTATTTTTCAGCTGTAAGAGCAGCCATTGTGATGTAGTTGTATGGTTTGTTAAAGTGTGGCAAGAAGAATAGATCTGTCAATGCCAATTTATCAATTGTCACATGCTCTTGGATAGCAAGTGAGAACATGTGGATTCCCATGCTGATTGCAGAATCGTGTGAAACCATTTGTGCACCAAGAATTTCACGACTATCTTTGTCAAAGACAATCTTGATTGCTACTTCATAGTTATCATGTTTCATGAATTCTGGTTTTTGAAGATCGTTAAAGCCTGTTTCAGTCGCATTGTAACCTGCAGCTTTTGCTTTTTCAAGAGTCAAACCAGTTGAAACCATGTGAAGACCATAGATTGAGATACCGTTTGAACCTTGAACACCGATTCCTTCCAATTCATGTCCACAAGCATTGTAAGCACCAACGATACCAGTACGAACAGCATTTGAAGCAAGAGCGATGTAACTTGTATCTTTACGAGCGTTGTCATAAACAGTCGCACAGTCACCTACTGCGTAAACGCCTGGGATAGATGTTTCTTGTTTTTTATCTACAAGGAAGGCACCGTTGCGGAAGAGTTCAATCTTACCATCTGCAAGAGCTGTATTTGGACGGAAACCAACTGCAAGGATAACCATATCCACATCAAAGCTTTCTTTGTCAGTAATCAAGCGTTCAACTTTACCATCGCCTTCGATTGCTTTAACAGTTTGACCAAGCGCCAAGCGGATGTTGTGGTCTTCCAAGTTCTTCGCCATCATTTGTGTAAAGTCTTTATCATAGTAACCGTTCAAGACAGTATCTACGATATCAACAAGAACAACTTCTTTTCCAAGACGCTCAAAGGCTTCAGCAAGTTCAACACCGATGTAACCACCACCAACAACAGCGATACGGTCAAGATGTTTGCTCTTGTCAGCAAGTTTATTGATAACTTCTTCAGCGTTTTGGTACAATTTCACGAATTGTACGTTTTCAAGAGTTGCTTTAAATTCGCGGTTTCCTTTAACAATTTCGACGCCTTCGATTGGTGGCAAGATTGGTGTAGAACCTGTAGCGAAAATCAATTTCTCGTATGATTCTTTGTGTTCTTTTCCTTCAACTTCGGCTGTAACTACTTTGTTATCATAGTCGATTGAAAGAACTGGTGAGTTCATATAGACTTTAGCACCTTTAGCTTCCAATTTTTCTTTATCAGAATAGAACAAGCCTTCAGCACCGTCAATTTGTTCACCAATCCAAAGGGCCATTCCACATCCTAGGAAAGAGATGTTAGAGTTTTGGTCGAATACAACGATTTCGTTCTCATTTCCAAAATTATCCAACATAGTATTAATACATGCTGTACCAGCGTGGTTAGCACCAACTACAACGATTTTACTCATAGAAAAATTCCTACCTTCAATTTTAAATTTACTCATCTAGTATAACATTTACTGTTAGCGTTTACAAGAGTTTAGTTAATTTTCCCGATTTTTTTGTAAAAAAATGTAAATAATCTGTATTTTATCAGTCTTTCTTACAATTACTCTTTTTTTCTGAGCATATTTCTTGACAAGTTTACAAATTTTATTTGTGAAAACGCTGACTTTATGGTATGCTAGTATCATGGAAAGAAAATGTAAGGGGTTAAATTTAATATAAATTTACAATATTTCAGCCTTCTTTTCATAAGAGAAAGGAGTTGGTAGCTTGCCTCTTAGTTCACATTCTGAACGGCTAATGGGGACTACTATCACTATTTCATTAGTGGATGAGCAAGCCGATATCTTGCTCCAAAAATCCTTTGATTTGCTCAAAGAGTTAGAATATCGTTTCAATGCAAATAGCCAAGAATCTGAGTTGATGGAAATCAATCATCAAGCTGGAATAACTTCAGTTAAGGTTCATCCAGACCTGTTTGAACTGATTTCACTTGGTTTAGAGCATAGCCTAGCGCCCTCTAGCCATCTCAACATCAGTATTGGTCCCTTGATTCAAACCTGGCGTATCGGTTTTTCAGATGCCAAAGTTGCCCAACCTCGGGAAATTGAAGAGGTTCTCCCTTTAATCAATCTTCATTATGTCGAGTTAGATTCTTCCGCTTCCACTGTGTTTTTGAAACAAAAAGGAATGAAGATCGATCTTGGTTGTTTAGCCAAGGGTTATAGTGCGGATAAAGTGGCCCAATTTCTTAGAGAAGAGGGAGTGACATCTGCCTTGATCAATCTGGGAGGGAATATCCTAACTATTGGAAAAAATCAGGCAAGAGGAAATCAGCCTTGGCAAATCGGGATTCAAGACCCAGCCAATCCGAGGGGAAATCACTTAATGACCATCCCTGTTGTCAATAAATCTGTCGTGACTTCAGGCATTTATGAACGTCACCTGACTGTCGATGGAAAAGATTACCATCATATTTTTGACAGCCAAACAGGATATCCTGTTGAAACGGAACTAGCTAGTCTCACCATCATCTCTGATAAATCAGTTGATGGTGAAATCTGGACAACTCGTCTATTTGGAGAAAGACCTGCTTCTATCCTCTGGCAAGTCGAAAGTTTGGAGGGCATCGAAGCTATCCTCATCGATAAAGAAGGTCACCTAAGCTGTTCTTCAGGAATTCCAACTCTATAGAAATAGATGTTTCAATGGAGTTTTAAAATCGTATTATGTAAAAAGAGAAAGGAAATCTCATGTTAAAACTTATTGCTATTGTTGGAACAAATTCAAAACGTTCTACAAACCGCCAATTGCTTCAATACATGCAAAAACACTTTGCTGAAAAAGCTGAAATTGAACTTGTTGAAATTAAAGACATTCCTGTCTTCAATAAACCAGCTGACAAGCAAGTACCTGCTGAAATTCTAGAAATAGCTGCTAAAATTGAAGAGGCAGATGGCGTTATTATCGGTACTCCTGAGTATGACCACTCTATCCCAGCTGTTTTGATGAGCGCTCTTGCTTGGTTGTCATACGGTATTTACCCACTTTTGAACAAACCAATCATGATTACTGGTGCTTCATATGGTACTCTTGGTTCATCACGCGCCCAATTACAACTTCGCCAAATCTTGAATGCTCCAGAAATTAAAGCAAGTGTCCTTCCAGATGAATTCTTGCTTTCACACTCTCTTCAAGCCTTTAATCCAAGTGGCGACTTGGTTGATCTTGATGTTATTAAAAAATTGGATGCCACTTTTGATGACTTCCGTATCTTTGTAAAAATTACAGAAAAATTGCGCAATGCACAAGCATTACTTCGCAAAGATGCTGAAGACTTTGACTGGGAAAATTTGTAAGATAGGAGAACAAAAAGAATGAAATTTGTTGGACTTGTAGGATCAAACTACGATCAATCATATAACCGTAAACTCTTGGAATTCATCCGTCGTCACTTCAAACTCAAATTTGAATTAGAAGTTCTCGAAATTGACGAAGTTCCAATGTTTAACCAAGACGAAAAATGGGATGAAAGCTTCCAATTGCGTCTCTTGTATAACAGAATTACTCGTGCTGATGGTGTCATTATCGCTACTCCTGAGCACAACCATACAATCTCAGCTTCTCTTAAATCTGTTCTTGAATGGCTTTCATACGAAGTTCATCCATTTGAAAATAAACCAGTCATGATTGTGGGAGCTTCTTATTACGACCAAGGTACATCTCGTGCCCAAGTTCACCTTCGTAAGATTCTTGATGCTCCAGGTGTCAATGCCTACACTCTTCCAGGTAACGAATTCCTTCTAGGTAAAGCCAAAGAAGCATTTGACGCAGAGGGCAATATCACAAATGAAGGAACTATTAATTTCCTTGAAACATGCTTGGACAACTTTGTAAAATATGTGGGAGTCGTTTCAAAATTGAAAAAACCAAAACCAATTGAACCAGAAGATTTATATTGTACAAATTCAATTGCAACTACCATTCAAGGTGTTGATCCAGATGATCCTGAATGGGTAGAAAAAGCAGCTGAACTTGTTGGTGCTGTTTCTGGAGATACTTACGTTAAATTGGACCACGGTATCTTGACAGTTAACCAAATTGACATGTTCTTGAAAGCAATGCCATTTGAATTGACATTTGCAGACGATAATAACCAATTCTTGTACTTTAATAACGCACACCAAGATCCAAATACAATGTTTGGTAAACGTGTTCGTGCTCAATCAGGAAACCGTTTAGGAACTGTACACGGTTCATTGCCAGATTCTAGAATGAAAAACGTTGAATGGGTTGTCGGCGTATTGCGTAACGGGGATCAAGAATATGTCCGTACAATTGTGCCAGGAACACCAGAAGGCGTTATTAATACCCATAATTATCAAGCAATGTATTACCCAGATGGCTCATATGCTGGAATCAATGAAATCATCTTTAATTTCCAACCATGGCTTGACTGGTACCTCAATACAACTGGTCAACGTCTAGTTGGTGGAAATGCTGCAGCTCCTGCTGGAGGACATGGTGGAGCAGATGCTACATCTGGAGCTTCTGATGCAGGTGATGCTGGAGGCCACGGTGGTGGCGCAGACGCTACATCTGGCGCAAGTAACTAATAATTAATAGTTTTAGGAACCATTTTGGTTCCTTTTTTATTCAAAAACGACTAGCAGACACAAACTGCTAGTCGTTTTGTTATCATTTCATCAATCTTTGTTAAAAGAAAGAATACTTATTATGAATTTGGATCATCGAGACTACGGCCATGTAACCCTTTTTCACGTTGTACTTGGCGTAGTTTTTCTGGTGTAACATCATTTCCTTCTTCGTCCACAATTTTGATTCCTTCAATGTGGTGACGAACAGTGCGACGATATCCTTCGATGTACTCCTCACGTAGTTTTGCTTGTTCCACCTTTTCTTCTGGTGTCAAACCTTCTGCTTTTTTCTTTTTAGCAAGCTCGTTGATACGAGCAATTTTTTTCGGATCCATTTCTTCTCCTTTGTGATAAGATAAAGTCCGTTTATCAAATTTTATTTAGTATTAATTTGGTTAAAACGAGCAAGCTTAGCTGCTTTTTGAGTTAAATGAGACAAGATAGCCAAACGATTTTGACGGACTGCCTCGTTTTCAGCCATAACCATGGTATTTTCAAAGAAGGCATCAATAATTGGGCTAAGCGCAAAGAGCTGTTTCAATTGCTGACTGGCAGTCCCTGATAAAACAAGCGACTCTACAGCTCCTGCCAAAGCTTTCTCTTCTTCATTCTCAAAAAGTGCTGAATCAACTACAACAACTCCTCCTGCCTTCTCAGCCAAGTTAAAGGCACGAGAAAGTGATTCAACAGATTGTTTGAAGTCTTCTTCCTTGCTTGCTTCTACAAGAGCACTTGCTACTTCCAACATCTCTGCCACAACAAAGTTTGAACCTGCAAGAACTGCTTCCTTGATATCTTTTGGAGTAGAGCCCATCATCTTATCAACACGAGCCTTGATAAAGTCCATAACCTCTGCTTTATTTTCATAAGTCAAGCTGTCAAATGTTAAAGCATAAAGGCTATCAATCAACTCATCCATAGCAATGTGCCAACCAAAGGCATCCAAGATACGAACCACACCTTGAGTTGCACGGCGAAGGGCATATGGGTCATTAGAACCTGATGGAATCAAACCTACTGAGAAGAAACTCAAAATAGTGTCCAATTTATCTGCAATGGCAAGCACTGCACCGACCTTGCTCTCTGGAAGTTCGCCTTCGGCTGATGTAGGCATGTAGTGTTCACGAATAGCAGCTGCAACTGCTGGAGTTTCCCCAGCAAGAAGGGCATATTTTTCACCCATAATTCCTTGTAGTTCATCAAACTCGCCAACCATACCTGTCAACAAGTCAAACTTGTAAATAGCAGCTGCACGGGCTAGGTCAATCGTTTCATCAGCTGACAAACCTGCTTTTTCTGCCAAGAGAATAGCAATCTGACCCGTACGAATCATGTGTTCACTAAGAGAACCAATTTTCTCATGGAAGGTTACATTGTTTAATTTTTCAACAAGGTCTGAAATAACCAATTTTTGGTCTTCACGCCAGAAGAATTCTCCGTCTTCCAAGCGGGCTACCAAGACTTTTTCATTTCCTTTGATGACATTTTCCAAATGCTCAGCATTTCCATTACGAACAGAAATAAAGTTTGGCAAGAGTTTGCCATCTTGATCGCGAACAACAAAGTAACGTTGGTGTTCTTTCATTGAAGTCACCAAAACTTCTTCTGGAACTTCAAGGTATTTGGCATCAAAACTTCCCATAAAGGCCGTTGGGTATTCAACCAAGTTCAAGACTTCATTAAGCAAATCAGCATCAATTTCGATGCGTACACCATGTTCAGTTTCGATTGCTTTGATTTGGTCAACAATCATTTGCTCACGTTCACGAGGATCCGCAATTACAAACTGTGCACGAAGGTCTTCTTCATAGCTCAATGCTGACTGAATCTTAGTTTCTTGTCCCAAGAAACGATGACCACGGCTGACACGATCTCCCTTGATATCAAGGAAATCCAAATCAAACTCTTCTTCATCTAAAAGAACAGTTAAAGTGTGAACAGGGCGGATATATTCAAAGGTGTTGTTAGCCCAGTGCATGCTGACAGGGAAAGTCAAGGACTTCAAGACATCTACAACACCAGGAACAATGGCTTCAACTGCTTGACCAATTTCTTCCTTAGTGACATAGACATATTCTTCACCCTTAATTTCACGAAATTCGATATCTTCAACAGTCAAGCCTTTTCCTCGGACAAATCCTTGAGCTGCTTTGGTGAAATTTCCATCACTATCCAAGGCAATTTTCTTTGCTGGCCCCTTAAAATCTTCTGTCAAATCAGACTGTTTGTCTGCAAGACCAGTCACACGAACAGCCAAACGACGGGGTGTTGAGAAGGTTTGAATAGCTTCAAAAGACAGGCGGTTTTCCTTGAGGAAGGCTACCATTTTTTCGCCTAGTTGTTTTTCACTTGGTGTGACAACATAGGCTGGTAATTCTTCAAGACCGAGTTCTACTAATAAGTTTTTTGTCATGTTTTTTCCTTTACATTTTCTTCAATCTTTTTAATATGCACCTTAGGTACTTGGGACGTCGCTAACTAATTTTGTGAATCTGTATGGAAATCTAGTGCTAAATTAATCAAGATTTCCAACAGTCTCATCAAAGTGGATTTAGCTGACTGATTTTTGAACCTAATACTCAATGAAAATCAAAGAGCAAACTAGGAAGCTAGCCGTAGGCTGTACTTGAGTACGGCAAGGTTAAGCTGACGTGGTTTGAATTTGATTTTCGAAGAGTATAAGGTTTCAAAAATCCCCACATAAAAGTACGGCGGTGCATATCCCTCTAGCAAGTCTTCGACTTGCCTCTAACGATTTTAGAGCACAATATTACTCACTATTCTGCGTCTTCTGCTAAGAGTTTAGCTCGTGTTGCTTCATCCAAAAGTGGGTAGCCTAGGCGTTTGCGTTCTGCGACAAAAGTTTTGGCTACGACACGGGCCAAGTTACGGATACGAGCGATATAGCCTGCGCGCTCTGTTACAGATACGGCACCACGCGCATCAAGTAGGTTAAAGGTATGTGAACATTTGAGAACATAGTCATAGGCAGGGTGCACCAATCCTTCTTCCAAAGCACGACCAGCTTCTTTTTCAAACTTATCAAAGTTTTCAAGCAACATTTCTTGATCTGAAATTTCAAATGAATATTTTGAGTGTTCGTACTCAGGCTGGATAAAGATTTCTCCGTATTTTACACCATCAGCCCATTCGATATCATAGACAGAATCCACTTCCTGAATATAAGAAGCCAAGCGCTCCAAACCATAGGTAACTTCCGCAGTCACAGGGCCAGTTGCCAATCCACCTACTTGTTGGAAGTAAGTAAACTGAGTAATTTCCATACCGTCAAGCCAAACTTCCCAACCAAGACCAGCTGAACCAGTTGATGGATTTTCCCAGTTATCCTCAACGAAACGAATATCGTGTTCCAAAGGATTGATACCCAATTTTTCCAAAGACTCAAGGTAAAGCTCTTGGATATTTGATGGAGAAGGCTTCATAACCACTTGAAATTGATGGTGTTGATAAAGACGGTTAGGGTTTTCCCCATAACGACCGTCAGCAGGACGACGTGATGGCTCTACATACGCTGCATTCCATGGCTCAGGTCCGATAGCACGAAGGAAAGTGTAAGGACTCATGGTTCCCGCACCTTTTTCATTATCATAAGCCTGCATAAGCATACAACCTTGGTCATTCCAAAATTGTTGCAAAGTAAGGATGATTTCCTGGAAAGTCAATTTTTTAGACATTGTTTTCTCCTTTTATTTATATTATCTTTTTAAATTTATTTATCAAGCAACCAAGAAAAAGCTGGGTCCTGAAAAATATGACGTTTGGGAACAGTTTGTAAATTCTGATCGCATTCATCTATTGTTCCTAATTTCAAAGCACAAACTTCTGGTATATTTTCTTGAGTAGTGAAAATTTGACTGTGACAGTTCTGGCAGTAATAACGTTGTTTACCTGGAGATGAACTAAAAGTAACCAAATTCTCTTTTCCATACAGTGCCAGATTTTTGCTGCTAACTTTGGCATTAACTGTGTAGGCAGACGCAGTTGCTTTCCGACAAAATGAGCAATGGCAAAAAACTATTTCCGACAATTCTTCATCTAGAGTGTAGGTGACTGCTTTACATAAACAAGATCCTTTAAGCATTATGCTCCTTTCTACTTAGGCATTAGACGAATTCAAAAAGAACCGAATTTCAACACCCAAGCCTTACGACTAGGGGCGTCAGAAACGCGGTTCCACCCTAATTTATTACTTCATTGTTTTTAAAAATACTACAGAAAGCGCCAGCACTTTATTTTGCCCTACTTGGCTCCCACTATCCCAAGCTCGCTTGAAGAACGCCATAAGACTTTCTTTCCTGCTGACTATTATATCAGAATTGCAACATACTGTAAATCAAAAACTATAGAAAGATGTATTGTATTCTCTACTCACTTTTTGAAAAAGTTGCAAGTCCAATAACTGACAATAAGAGAGAAATTCCTGAAATACTTAGAATAATAGAAATCATGTTATTCTCACCAGTGGCTGGTAATTGTTTTCCTTCTTTGTTGACTGTAGCTAAAAGCACTTGTTGACCACTTCCAGCTAGTGTTTTATTCTCATGCTTAGCTTCTATATTGGAATGATGTATTACAATTGATGTAGCTTTCTCAATTTTATCATTGCTAATTGAAGACTTAATAGTTGAGACTTGTCTATTGTGACTTACTAATTTAACAGGTTGCACTTGAGAAACTGGCTTGGTTGGAATAACTGGACTAAGCGTTACAACTGGTTTAACTGGAGTAACTGGCTTAACCGTTACAACTGGTTTAGTTGGACTAACTGGCTTAATCATTACAACTGGTTTAGTTGGACTAACTGGTTTAATCGTTACAACTGGTTTAGTTGGATTAGCTGGCTTAACAGATGCAACTGGTTTAGCTGGACTAACCGGCTTAACTGGTACAACTGCTTTAGCTGGGGTAACTGGCTTAACTGGTACAACTGCTTTAGTTGGATCAACAGGCTTAACTGGTGCAACTGGTTTGGTTGAAATCTCTACTTTATTAGCCTTAAGTTTTACAGCCGTCTCTTTTAGAGCATTGATTACTGCATTAATTTCTTCTTGACTAGCTTCTGCATTTTCCAAAAGTAGCTTAGCTTTGTTGAAAATAAGATTATATGCATCTTTCTCCTCTTTGCTAGCTGTCAAAAATCTTGGATCTTTGTCTTGGAACTTCACTTCATCCACGATAACATTTTTTAGGCTCATGAAATCTGTTTCTTTCCCATTCAGCTGGTCTTGTGCTTGCAAGAAAGCGGTCAATAGACGGTCGATTTCATCTTGAGTTATCAAATCTTTTGTAATTAATAATGCCAAGAGTTTGAATTCACGATCATATTGACCTTTGCGTTCTTGATCAGAATTTATATATTTACCTTTTTTAACTGTCTCAGCATATGCTTTAATGGCATTCTTCAATGATGTGATATCAGATTCCTTACCATCCAATGTTTGCATAGCAGACTCTAAAGCTTTAACAATTTGGTCAATTTTATCTTGGTTAAGTTTACTTCCCAATGCTAGTTGCGCATCTTTGACACTTTGATCAAAAATCTCTTTTAACTTCTGTTTTGTATTATAATATCTCGGAGTTTTAACTACTTCCATTTGTTTATTTAAAGCTGCAATCAGAGCTAACTTAGAAACAACTGAAAGTGACAAAACATTATTTTTACCAAACAGAACTTTAAATGGTTGAAGATTATCAAGTAATTCATAACCGTTTGATAGATTTACAAGAACTTTATATTCACCAGTAACTACTTTCTTACCATAAGAATGTTTACCATATGTTTCAGCTGGCAAGACTTGACTCTGACCGTCTTCACCTACTAAAGTAATCGTTGTAGTTCCAGGAACAGCTTGATTAAAGCCAATCGTTACTGGAGCATATTTCATTTTGTTAGCCAAGAAGGTAATAGTTTGAAAACTGTTTTCTTTCGTTAAATCAAATTCCTTAGATAGAGCACTCACAAATTTTAACTCTGTACGGTCATAGCTAAAAATTTCTGCAACATAATGCCCAAATTTCAAGAAATTAATATCTTTTGACTTGTCAACAGTTACATATTGACCTTCGCTATTTTTAATGCGATAAACATAAGTTGTATCAATCTCATCCTTGGTTTTATTGTTTAGTATAGCAATTTTTACACGGCCACTATTTTCTTCACCTACAAGATCTTTGAGAGATATAAAATCTACATTTCCCGCAAAGTCTTCTACATAATAGAAGATTTTCGATTTATCAACGTTCTTAGGAAGTGTATAACTACCATCTTCATTTTGTTTGATAATTTGATACTGTTCGATTTCTGAATCTGTCGCTTCTCTATTTTCAGAAGGACGAATATAAAAGACTTTTTCTAGAAGAATTCCGCCATTTCCTACATCCTGAGGTTTACGAGCTATAAATTGTTCTTGATCTTTTTGAGAACGAATATATCCCGAAGTAATCAGAGGTTTTTGTGTATCGATTTGAATTTTAAATGTTGTATATTGTTCCTCAGCTCCAGGGACATCTGGCTTATAACTAATAACATAGTCATAAATTCCATCAGAAACTCGATTTCCATTAGAATCCTGTCCTCCCCAAGCTGTTTTATCTAAAATGTAACTTCTTGGATTTCTAGTATCGCCATCAAAATAATTTTTTACAAGGTCTGTTGGACGACTTTGCCAAATAGGCTGACTGTGTGTTGTATCCGAAGAATCATAAACCGTCGCACGAAGATTTACCAAATTTCTATAGACAAGAGTTTTAAATTTAACAGAATCTTTATTACCATCCTCATTTGGCGAGATAGCAAGGCGGATGTTCCCCTTTTCATCTAATTGTAGATGGTATTTTCCTTCAGCATCTTGTTTCACTCCGAGTACAGTCACTCGACTTCCTTGACGCTCTGCTTTTAAAACATTTACATCATTTTCAGAACTTGTTAAATAAGTTGCATCGTCTGAAGGTGAAATTCCTGGATTATCTTTATCAATTTCAGAGTAAAATCCACTGTTTCCTTCCTTAATCAATTGATAAATTGGTTTTTCAATTGCAGGTAGATTTTGGAATTCTCCCTTAAATCCCATAAATGGTAAACCAATAACAGAACCATCATCTGCAGGATTAACAAATCTAACAAATCCTTCTAGAAAATAACCATTTGGCATTATTTTGCTAAGTTCTTCAGTAAACTTACTTGTATCTACACTAACTGTTACCGTCTTCGTACTATGAGCTTTCACAGTTACTTCAGGCCAAACTGTTTCAGTTAGTTTTCGTGGACGGAGAGTGAATTTCCCTTCAGTAACTTCGTCCGTATTTGTATTTACAATCATCTTCAGTGTTTGGTCTTTATCCGAAATATTATGAATTGTAACTTCAAAGGTAAATTTATCACCAACATTGCCAAGAGTAACACTTGGATAGTTATTTGCACCTGTTACAAATAAATCTGTGCTTGTTGCCGCCATCGTGTCAACTACGCCAGCACCTTGCTGACGTGGAGAAGTATAGGCTCCAGTTTGTTTATTAAAATGTGGTTTTGCAGTAGACATAATTAAAGCTTTTACAATCTCTGAAATTTGACTAGCTGATAATTCAGGATGTTTCTTTGCTAAATATTCTTTGACTAATGCTGCGACACCAGCTACATGAGGAGCCGCCATACTTGTTCCACTGATACTTCCATAGCTATTATCGTTAAATGATGAATAGATATTTCCACCAGGTGCAGTAACATCTGGTTTCAATTGTCCATCTGTTGTAACTCCCCAACTTGAAAAATCTGACAATTGGTCTGCAACATCTGATTTACGATTATCCATCTTGTGATTAAAGACAATTTTATACTGACCAGACTTAAGAATTTCACCATAATGTTTTGAAATAAAGACAGATGGGATTTTCTTAGCATCACCTGTAACAGACATACTAACATTTGCACCTTCAACGTTGTTATAAATTAAAACTCCAGCTGCACCATGTTGAAGAGCATTTTTAATCTTATCAGAAAAATTAATTTTACCACGTTGAATCAGTGCTAACTTGCCTCTTACATCAATATTAGCAAAATCTTCTTCACGACCAATACCCGCTGCTACATATTCGTATTCTTTCCCGTTTTCAAAATCTTTTTCTGTTTCAGGTCTATTAAAATCAAACTTACCATAATCAAGGGTAGCGTCATTTTCTAAACCTTTTACTTCAAAGACTTCAGTAGTTAGAATTTTATTATTAATAGAAGCAACAGAAATTGAATCTTCCACTGTAGAGGGATTTCCGACAAGACCATAATCAGGATTTGCTGCCAATGGTTGTGAAAAACCTCTACCGAAAGTATTACTATTACCTGCAGCGATAACAACAGATACTCCTTTAGCGCGTGCTCTTTTTACTGCATCAATGATATCTGAACCAGCATCTACCGTTGAACCCGCACCTGCACCCAAACTCATATTGATCACATCTGCACCTAATGCAACAGCATCATCAATAGCTTTTACATAAAGGGCAGAGGCTGTAGTTTTATCTCTGTCTGAAAAAACTCTCATAAACATAATTTGAGCTTCTGGCGCCACCCCGTAAACCTTCTCAGAATTCGGTGCTTTATTAACAGGATTTCCAGCTACAATTCCAGTAACGTGCATTCCATGAGACTCTTTTTCAGCCTCTTTTATATTATCAGTTCCATCAAAGTAATCATAAGCATATACTACTTTGTCACTGTACCATTTCCCATAGTCAATACCAGCAGCCTTTTTAGCTTTTTCGATATCATCCTGATTTTTAAATTTCGCCTTTGACGGATCAGAAATACGCAAAACCTCATGATTCAAATCAAGACCTGAATCTATAACAGCGACTACAGTTCCTTGTCCTTTATGTCCTGCTTCCCAGGTTTTAGGGACAGTAATAATTTCATTACTGGAGATACTGTTCGGCTTTTCTTTATGTCCACCTTGAGATAACGACTGTGATTGTATGCTTTCTGAAGAAGAATTACTTTTCACTGCTGATTCTTCCTTCTTCTCTTCACTTTTTATAGCAGTCGTTTCTTTCTGTGTGGTTAAATCCTTGTCTGACTTATTATCTCTATACTCGATAGAATCATCTTGTTTTAATGACTCTATCACTTCTGTTTTTTCTTTCGAAGAAGAATTTAGAGCATTCTTGTCAGCCGTGACTGGTGATGCAAGCTTATTTGAATCATCTAATTTATTAGTCGTTACAGTACGTGTAACTTGATTGGATGTTTCAAATTTTCCCTCATCGGCACTAACCTGTGCGAAAGCAAATCCGAAAGCAAAGACCGTTAGCAGAAAAATTGTTGCTATTTGGTACTTGTTAGGACAAAAATCTTTGCAATCTCCCATAAAATCACTCCTTTTTATTTAAATTAAAAGTATTATATACCAAATTATCTGAAAATTCTATCAAAATATTATTTTGTAACAAAATTGTAATATTAACCAATCCTATCATGAGATTTAAACATAAAAAAATTTAGCCTCGATTAATACAAGACTAAATTTATTTATTGAAAAATTACTTACGATTTAATTAGTTATTCAGCAAAAGTCTTACTGATCACGGTCATAGAATAGTTCATGTGCTTTTAATCGTGAATTAAGCATTTCAGGAACTGTGACAAAGTGATATCCTTGCTCTTTTAGATAATCTATAATCTTTGGTAAAGCATTGACTGTTTCAGCATGGATATCATGCATTAAGATAATCGAACCATTACGAACTTGACGTTGAATCTCTGTCAAAATTGCTGCTTCATTCTTACTCTTCCAATCCAGACTATCCACATCCCACATAATAAAACTCAAATCAAGGCTATTTCGAATGTCGTCTGTAATGGCTCCATAAGGCGGACGCATAAGTTTGGAACTAGAACCCAACACTTTAGTTAGCGCATCCTCAGTATCAGTAATCTGTTTTTTAGCTTCGTCAAGTGAAAGTTTTGAAAGCACTGGATGACTCCAACTATGGTTTCCAATAACATGGCCATCCGATTTCATGCGTTTCAAAATCTCTTCATTTCCAGAAACATTCTTACCTAAAACAAAGAAAGTTGCCTTGATACCATACTTAGAAAGTGTATCTAATGCTTGATTTGTCGTTGCAGGATTTGGTCCATCATCAAAAGTTAGAGCTACCACTTTTTGGTTTTTCTTTTCATAATAAGCCTTATAAAGTTCGGCATCCTTGTCTAATAAATAAGAGGATTGTACTACATCAAAGAAACTAGATACTGGTAAGGCAATCTCATCTAGATTTTCAACTGACTGACTTGGATAAAGGATAATCTGACTATCCTTGTAATCAAAATTCCATCCAGACAAGTCTTGATCAGAGAAGCCTTTAACAACTTGATCAATCTTTTCTTGGTCCAATTTCTTATCCTGTAAGAAAGAGGTGATTTCTTTTAACAACTGCTCTTTGACTTTACTAGGATCTGAAAATAATTGATCAAGTGTAAAAGGTTTACCATCTTCTGTCAAATGGACTTTTGCCAGACTAGTTTTTTCAGTCTCTTCAACTTTTGACAAAGTTAAATCATAGACTTGTTTCATCACACTTCGGTTAACAATCCCTTTTAAAGTCGAATCCTGTTTCTCCGTATAATAAAAAACTAAATTTTCCTTGTCTTCCAGATTTTCCTTAATATCCTGTGTCATGATTTCTTTTACAGATGAAATCACTTGCTCCCCTTGGAGAGGATAATAGGCAATTACTTCGGCTTGTCCCTTACGAAAATGATCTTTCTGATTTCCCTCACTCAATTGATTATCTTTCTCTTTTTTGAGAGATTCAATCCTTTGTTCAAAACTTTGTTTTGTGTATATTTTGTATCCAATCATTGAACCAAGGACGCAAATACTTACCGAAAAGATAGCTACTAGGGCTATTAAACCGATTCTCTTTTTATCGTGCTCAACACGATTTGCTCTACTTTTATCCATAGAAATATCATATCAAATTCAGGCTATAATTTCAATGAGAAATAAGTACTATTACTCGTTTTGAACAAAAAAATAGGCTCCATAATATCTATAGGGGGATTTACCCACAACAAATATTATGGAGCCTTTTATTATGTTAGAAACGAATCGTCTCACGTGTTTTTTCGTATGAAGTGACAAAACGGTTGGTTACACCTGGTTCTGCAACTTCCAAAGCTTGCGAAATCTTATCAAATGAAGCATGGTAATCAAATTCTTTTTCAAAAATTTCTAATGATTCATTAAAAGCTTCTTGAATTCGTTCATCAAATGAGCGGTAACGGTTCGAATACTGTAGCAATTGTTCTGTCAACGTTGCATATTGAACAATATTATAGGTTTCTTCTTCAAGTGCTTCCATATCATTGGTTGTAATTTCAAGCATACGGTTCACAGCTTCGATATTGACCCGAGCTTCTTCTAGTTCAGCCATCAACTCTTCAGTATGGTTACTTGCTGTAAAGAACAACTGTAAGAAATTCTGAGGAATACCTGGAAGATTGCGTTTTTCCATATATCTCTTAATCGTGTGAAGACGATTAACATAAACATTTGCCTTCTGGCGAGCATTGATATCATCTTTTTCAATCTGAGCAAGACGTTGACTAACCGCAACTTGTTCATCTTCAATTTCCTTCAAAGTCGCTTGTAAGTTTTCCAAACGATCTTCAAGGAATGAATAAGGTTCAGAATGTTCCTCTTGTTCAGAAGTTAATTCCAATACTGACTCTTCCAAAGATTCTAACTCAGCTTGTAATCTGTGAACATGACTAACATCCGTTTCAGATAGTAGGTAATTGTTACTCAATCGTTGAATATCTTCCACTAAAACAGCATTACTATCTTTCATGTGTTTCAAATATGTAGGAAGGGTTGTAACTAATCCTTCTACTACTTTTTGAGCAGCGATTTCTCGTGTAAAGATATCATAGAGTGCATTGATTTCTTCTTGAACTTGAGTATTTTCATACTCAGCATTATCCAACTCTAATTGTGCAATATTTTCGTGGTTTTTCTTCAAAGATTCATAAAGCAATTGGAAGCGAGATTCAATATCCGTTTCAGCAAAATGATAGTTAGCATCTAAAAGCTTACGGTAACCGTCTTCCAAATCTTCCAATTGATCAGGTAGCTCTTTAGATAATGTTTTTACAATCGCTGGCAGGCGGTCAACAATGTGACTCAAAGCCAAGATATGATTTTCAGCATTATCCAAAATCACAGCAGCTTCTACTGGGTCACCTGAAGTGTTCAAAGTAACAAACTGAGAAAACTCTGATTGAATATTTTCCAATTGTTTCTCAATTTCAGCTAAACCTTGGCCATATTCTTCAGAATGATCAGCCACTCGGTGTTGCAACTCTTCAAACAAGTCCAAGGTATGAAGAACACGTCCACTATTTTTAGACTCTTGTTTCTCCAAATCTGCTAAAGCATTGCGAATTGCAGCAATATCTTCTTCAATTAAAGTAATTTGGCTCTCGATTTGGTCAATTTGATGACTAGCCTTAAAAAAACGGAATGAATTGTTATAACCTTCTGCCTCGAAAAGATTATTTTCGATATCGGCAAAAGAGTTAAGAGATAGGTCAACCCATTTTTGGTTCCATTCACGGAAAGTCACTTGACTTTGTCCAATCAAGTGCATATTTTTTACAGCTTCAACTTCATCATTAACTGGAAGATTGTACAGCTCTTCTTTTTTCTCTTCTAAAATTGCTAATTTACTTTCATTGCGTTTCCGTACATAAATTGCTATAGCATATGAAATCAGCAATATAATTGCAATTGCAATTATAAGATATACTACTAGACTACCAGACATATTAAACTCCTTTTTTACTTGAAACAATCGTAATGATTATATCATATTTTTTAGACCAAGGGAACTACTTCTCCCGATTTTTTAGACATCAAGTGTACTATAGACGGCATTTTCTTCGATAAATTCACGACGAGGCTCTACTCGATCCCCCATCAACATATCAAAGATTTTATCTGCTTCTGCAGCATCGTCCACAGAAACTCTTGCCATTAAGCGATGTTCGGGATCCATGGTTGTTTCCCACAACTGGTGATCATCCATTTCACCCAAACCTTTATAACGCTGAATGGTTGGTTTGGCACGTCCTTCACTATGGCGGGCCAAAGCTTCTTGGAGTTTAATTTCTTGATCCGCTCCTGGCTGGATATATTCTTTAATCTCGCTTCCAACCTTGACACCATAGATTGGAGGTTGGGCAATATAAACATAACCAGCTTCTAGTATTGGTTTCATATAACGATAAATCAAGGTTAGAAGAAGAGTACGAATGTGGGCTCCATCGACATCGGCATCGGTCATCAAAACAAGTTTTTGGTAACGGGCTTTTGAAACATCAAATTCTGCACCAAATCCTGTTCCCATCGCGGTAAAAAGACTTCTAATTTCTTCATTAGCAAGAATCTTATCCATACTTGCCTTCTCAACGTTCAAAATCTTACCGCGAATTGGAAGGATTGCTTGAAATTCACGGTTACGACCAGATTTTGCTGATCCACCAGCTGAATCTCCTTCGACGATGAAGAGTTCTGTTTCAGCAGGATTGTTAGAAGAGCAGTCTGCTAGTTTACCTGGAAGGTTGGAAATTTCCAAACCAGATTTTTTACGAGTGACTTCACGCGCACGCTTGGCAGCCACACGAGCCTTAGCAGCCAAAATCCCTTTTTCCACAATACGTTTGGCAATCTGTGGATTTTCCATGAGGAAATCAGAGAAGGCATCGCTGAAGAGGCGATTAGTAATCTTGACCACTTCACTATTCCCCAATTTGGTTTTGGTTTGTCCTTCAAACTGTGGATTTGGATGTTTAACTGAGATAACAGCAGTTAATCCTTCACGAACATCTTCCCCTGTTAGGTTGTCTTCATTGTCTTTCAGTAACTTATTTTTACGAGCATAATCGTTGATAACACGTGTCAAGGCTGTACGGAAACCTTGTTCATGCGTTCCACCTTCATGGGTGTGGATATTATTGGCGAAACTCATAACATTTTCATGGTAACCCGTTGTGTACTGCATGGCTACTTCAACTGTGATATCATCCATCTCACCGTCAGTATAGATTGGTGTATCAAAGATAACATCCTTGTTTTCGTTGATGTATTCAACGTAACTAGCAATCCCACCTTCATAGTGGTAATGCTTAGTTTGTTCTAACCCCTCACGCTTATCTGTAATGGAGATTTGAAGACCACGATTTAGAAAGGCCAATTCTTGAATACGTTTATTTAATTTATCAAAGTCAAAAGTGGTTGTTTCAGTGAAAATTTCTGGATCCGGTGTAAAGTGAACTGTTGTTCCCGTTTTATCCGTATCTCCAACTACTTCAAGATCTGCGACAACATGACCACGACGATATTCTTGGTAATGAATCTTACCATTTTTGTGGACATGAACGTCTAATTGAGTTGAAAGGGCGTTAACAACTGAGGACCCCACTCCGTGAAGACCACCTGAGACCTTATATCCGCCACCGCCAAACTTTCCTCCAGCGTGAAGAACAGTAAAGACAGTCTCAACGGCAGGTCGACCTGTTTTTTCCTGAATATCGACGGGGATACCACGCCCATCATCGACAACAGTAATCGAATCATCGGGCTCAATAAAGACTTGAATATGGCTAGCAAATCCTGCCAAGGCTTCATCAATTGAGTTATCAACAATTTCCCAGACTAGATGGTGAAGACCTTCTTTTGAGGTCGATCCGATATACATCCCTGGACGCATACGAACAGCCTCTAAGCCCTCTAAAACTTGAATTTGACTGGCATCATAATCTTGTGCCTGCAGATTTTTAATTTCTTCTGTCATCTTATTCCTTTTTCTTACATGTCTAATACTTGTCTTAAATTCACGATACTGGTAAACAAGTGAGTATCCAATCCTGCAGCTTGACCTGCTTCGATATCAATCGGTCGATCACCAATGACAAGTCCTGAACTAATTTGATACTTTTCTCTTAAATAAATCATGGACTCAGGATCTGGTTTTCTCTTAAAGCCTGAGTTAGAAGTCACCACTTCTGTAAAATAAGCTGCTATAGAGGTTTTTTCTAAAATTTCCAAGACCTGATTATTTCGATGAGAAACCAAAAAATGACGGCCATCTTGATTTGAAATGTCTTCCAATAAACCAGAAACTCCATCAAATAAAATCGGATGTTCTAGCTCTCTGGCTTCATTTTCCTTGTACTTTTCTAAAAAATTCTCTAAGTTGGGAGCGAATATCTCAATCGCAAAATCAGTAGAAACCTTTAAAGCTTGGTAGACACTGTCATGGTCTTGTTTGATGCCATACAATGCCAATGTTTCAACAAAGGCAGCTGTTGAAGTTTCGTAATTATCCAGTAAAGTTCCACCTAAATCCCAGATATAATCGTGATATTTCATACCCTTCATTATAGCATTTTTTTATGAAAAAAGCGATGATTTCCTTGAGTTTTCCACATAAAAAATGCTCTATATTATTTGTAGTGGGTAAATCTATTATAAATACTATGAAACCTATTTTCTTGTAGAAAAAAGTTCCATATGACCCATAATGAAAAGCGACCAAACCATCATTAGAGAGAATCATATGGAACAATTATATTTTAACACAAAACTACTTTATATTAAAAATCCTAATATCCAATTTATGGATGTTATTAATAAGGGGGGTAACTTCTCAAAGTAAGTTCCACTTGACTGGTATTGAGCCTAGCTTTTCACTAATCTTCTCTTGAAAGTTTAAAATAGATTATAAAACCTTACTCAAGAAGTCTTTAGTCCGCTGTTCTTGGGTTTGTTCAAAAATCTGTTCGGGTGTTCCGTCTTCAACAACCACACCGTCTGCCATAAAGATGACACGGTCTGCCACCTCACGAGCAAATCCCATTTCATGTGTTACGATAACCATGGTCATTCCTGACTTGGCTAAGTCTTGCATAACAGCCAACACCTCTCCTACCATTTCAGGGTCCAGGGCTGAAGTTGGCTCGTCAAAGAGCAAGACATCAGGTTCCATAGCTAAACCACGCGCGATGGCAATCCGTTGTTGCTGGCCACCTGACAAACTCTGAGGGTAAGCATCTGCCTTATCTGGTAAACCAACTTTTTCCAAAAGTTCCTTAGCTCTCTTCTCTGCAACTTCCTTACTTTCACCTTTAGTCTTGATAGGAGACAAGGTGATATTTTCCATCACAGTCATATTAGGAAAGAGATTAAATTGTTGGAAAACCATCCCCATCTTCTCACGCATGGCAAAGAGGTCATTCTTCTTGTCCGTAATATCAACTCCCTCAAAGATAACCTTCCCTTTGGTTGCTTCTTCCAACAAATTCATAGAGCGGAGCAAGGTAGATTTCCCGCTTCCTGAAGGACCAATGATAACGACAACTTCCCCTCTTTTAATCTCGAGGTTGATTCCCTTCAATACTTCATTCTTTCCAAAGGATTTATGTAAATTTTCAATTTTTATCAAGGTTTCTGTCATTATTTCTTATCTCCTTGTCCCATACGTTTTTCAAAAGCTTTCAAGGCTACTGTCAAAATAGAAGTCATAATCAAGTAATAAAAGGCTGCAAATAAAAGTGGTGTCAAAGGTAGATAGGTTGTTGTAGAAACTGTTGTAGCTCCGTTCCACAACTCCATGACACCAATAGCTGATAAAAGAGAACTATCCTTGATAATGGTGATAAATTCGTTCCCCAATGCTGGCAAAATATTTTTGATAGCTTGTGGCAAAATCACATAGCGCATCGCATTTTTAGGACGAATCCCTAAAGAATAGGCCGCCTCTAACTGACCCTTAGGAACTGCATTAATCCCAGCACGAACAGTCTCAGAAACATAAGCACCACTGTTCATAGAGATAATCAAAATCCCTGGAATCAGACGAGAAAGGTCAACACCTAAAATTCCAACCTGAATAGTCGGAGCATTGATGTGCATAAGGGCAAAGGCAATCATAATCTGAACCATCATCGGTGTCCCACGGAAAATCCAAACGTACAAGTTGGCGAGCCAAACAAACGGTTTAAACTTTGAACGTTGCCCAAAAGCCAAGACAACACCCAAAATAGTTCCCAAAAAGACAACACAGATAGAAATGAGAACCGTCACGACAGCCCCATAGTTAAAATAAGGTAAATACTTAGGTAAAAAAGAAAAATTCATAGTCACACTGCTTTCTAAAATAGAATACTGTATGATTATAACATGGAATGAATTAAAATTCAAATCTTTTGTCTAATTTATTCAAAAAATCTTTAAGCTGGTAGAATTAGCGAGAAATCTTAGTTTTTTCTAGGCAAGTTGGCCTCCTTTATGGTAAAATAGTAACGATAAGAAATGAAGGAGAATCAAAATGGAATCACATTTGGTTAGAATCATCAACCGCCTTGAAGCAATGGCTAAAGACGGCGGAAATTTAAAACGTAATTTTGAACGCGAAGGAGTTGTTGTTGCAGAAGTTGCATACAGCCACGACGAAGAAAACGGCTCAATCTTTACCCTTCGTGATGTCGAAGCTCGCGAAACTTATACGTTTGACAGCATTGACTTGATTGCAATGGAGATTTACGAACTCCTTTACTAATACAAAACAAGCTGGGTTACACCCTGCATGTCTAACCAAAATCCTTTTTGTCTCACAAATAGGATTTTTTTATTCCCTAAAATCACAAAAATTTTCCTTGTAACAACTTCTCAAAGCTGCAATCTTTTTACTTGCTTTACACCCCAATCCTGTTATAATGAGAGTATAGAAATTTGACTATTTTTGACCTTTAAACAGGTCAGGCTAAAGAAAGAAATGAGGTAGATGTATGCTTTGTCAAAACTGTAAAATCAATGACTCAACAATTCATCTTTATACCAATCTTAACGGAAAGCAAAAACAAATTGACCTTTGTCAAAACTGCTATAAGATTATCAAGATGGATCCTAACAATAGCCTCTTTAAAGGTATGACGGATCTGAACAATCGTGACTTTGATCCCTTTGGTGATTTCTTCAATGACCTAAACAATTTTAGACCTTCTAACAACACTCCTCCGACTCCCCCAACCCAATCAGGTGGAGGTTACGGTGGAAACGGCGGTTATGGTTCCCAAAATCGTGGACCTGCTCAAACTCCTCCACCAAGCCAAGAAAAAGGCCTGCTGGAAGAATTTGGTATCAACGTAACTGAAATTGCCCGTCGTGGAGATATAGATCCCGTTATTGGACGCGATGATGAGATTATCCGTGTCATTGAGATTCTCAATCGCAGAACCAAGAATAATCCTGTTCTTATCGGTGAACCAGGTGTCGGGAAAACTGCCGTTGTCGAAGGTCTAGCTCAGAAAATCGTTGATGGCGATGTTCCACATAAACTCCAAGGCAAACAAGTCATCCGTCTGGATGTGGTTAGCCTAGTTCAAGGAACGGGTATCCGAGGACAATTTGAAGAACGCATGCAAAAGCTCATGGAAGAAATTCGCAAACGTGAGGATATTATCCTCTTTATCGATGAAATCCATGAAATTGTCGGTGCGGGATCTGCGGGCGATGGCAATATGGATGCAGGAAATATCCTCAAGCCAGCCCTTGCTCGTGGTGAACTGCAACTGGTCGGTGCAACTACCCTCAATGAATACCGCATCATTGAAAAAGATGCTGCCCTAGAACGCCGTATGCAACCTGTTAAGGTCGATGAACCAACAGTGGACGAAACAATCACAATCCTCAAAGGTATTCAAAAGAAATACGAAGACTACCACCACGTTCAATATACCGATGCTGCGATTGAAGCAGCTGCAACTCTTTCCAATCGCTACATCCAAGATCGCTTCTTGCCTGACAAGGCCATCGACCTCCTGGATGAAGCTGGTTCAAAGATGAACTTGACCTTGAATTTTGTCGATCCTAAAGTAATCGATCAGCGCTTGATTGAGGCTGAAAATCTTAAATCTCAAGCTACACGAGAGGAAGATTTTGAGAAGGCCGCCTACTTCCGCGACCAGATTGCCAAGTATAAGGAAATGCAAAAGAAAAAGGTCACAGACCAAGATACTCCTATCATCAGTGAGAAAACCATTGAGCACATTATCGAGCAGAAAACCAATATCCCTGTTGGTGATTTGAAAGAGAAAGAACAATCTCAACTCATCCATCTAGCTGAAGACCTCAAGTCTCATGTTATTGGCCAAGATGATGCAGTCGATAAGATTGCCAAGGCTATTCGCCGGAATCGTGTCGGTCTCGGTACGCCTAACCGTCCAATTGGAAGCTTCCTCTTTGTCGGACCAACTGGTGTCGGTAAGACAGAACTTTCCAAACAACTGGCCATCGAACTCTTTGGTTCTGCTGACAGCATGATTCGCTTTGACATGAGCGAATACATGGAAAAACACAGCGTGGCTAAGTTGGTCGGCGCCCCTCCAGGTTATGTTGGCTACGATGAGGCTGGGCAATTAACTGAAAAAGTCCGCCGCAATCCATATTCTCTTATTCTCTTGGATGAAGTAGAGAAAGCCCATCCAGATGTTATGCATATGTTCCTTCAAGTCTTGGACGATGGTCGTTTGACAGATGGGCAAGGACGCACCGTTAGCTTCAAGGACGCTATCATCATCATGACTTCAAATGCAGGTACAGGTAAGGCAGAAGCCAGCGTTGGATTTGGGGCCGCTCGCGAAGGACGTACCAATTCTGTTCTCGGTGAACTCGGTAACTTCTTTAGCCCAGAGTTTATGAACCGTTTTGATGGTATTATCGAATTTAAGGCTCTCAGCAAGGACAACCTCCTTCAGATTGTCGAGCTTATGCTAGCAGACGTTAACAAGCGCCTTTCTAGCAACAACATTCATTTAGATGTGACAGACAAGGTCAAGGAAAAATTAGTTGACCTCGGTTATGATCCAAAAATGGGAGCACGCCCACTTCGTCGTACTATTCAAGACTATATAGAGGACGCAATCACTGACTACTACCTTGAAAATCCAAGTGAAAAAGACCTCAAAGCAGTTATGACCAGCAAGGGCAAGATTCAAATTAAGTCTGCCAAAAAAGCTGAAGTAAAAACTTCTGAAAAAGAAGTATAAATCCTACAGAAAAGGAGTAGAAAATGAAAATTTTCTGCTCCTTTTTATTAAAATAACTATAAATTCTTGACAGCTCGGTCTTTCTTCATTAAGATAATAATAAAGATAATAAATAATGAGGAAAATCCAATGGCAAACCCAACTTTCGGAGAAAAGAAAGCAAATACAGACTATGTTTCACGCTATGGCGTATATGCAGTTATCCCTGATGCTGAACAAAAACAAATTGTTCTTGTTCAAGCACCTAATGGTGCTTGGTTCCTACCAGGTGGTGAAATTGAAACAGGTGAAAATCATCAAGAAGCCCTAAAGCGTGAATTGATTGAAGAGCTTGGCTTTACAGCTGAAATTGGTACCTATTACGGACAAGCTGACGAATATTTCTATTCTCGTCACCGTGACACCTACTACTACAATCCAGCCTACCTCTATGAAGCGATTTCTTTCAAAGAAGTGCAAAAGCCACTAGAAGACTTTAATCATATTGCCTGGTTCCCTATTGATGAGGCTATTGAAAACCTCAAACGTGGTAGCCATAAATGGGCTATCGAATCTTGGAAAAAACAGCATAAGATTGGCTAAATCAAGCTACTTTATTCAAAAAGTGCTATAATAGAATTAGAAAATCGGAGGAAATGTTATGAAGCTTATCAATACAACAAACTCACACTCGCAACTTGTAAAAAGCCAGCTAGAAAGTACAGATGCAACCCTTGTTGAAGTTTATTCTGCAGGGAATACAGATGTTATTTTTACCCAAGCTCCGCTTCACTATGAAATCCTCATCTCAAACAAACACCGCGCTATTCGCGAACCTGAAATCGAAGCTATTCAAGAATTTTTCTTGAAACGTAAAATTGATAAGGACTCTATTGATGAAGCCAATATCAAAACCCTCTATTCAGAAAAATTAATTGGAATTTCGATTCCAACCAAATAAAATCTTGGAGAGATTAGAAAGTGCTTTGAACCTTATGGAACAAAATTAGGTTTATTTAGCTTTTTAAATCATCTCCAATTTTTTATCTTGAAATCCTATCATACACAATTTTATAGGTAACAAAGGAGACAAGCATGGGAGACATGATATATCGAGAGGCAAGACTTGAAGAATACGAAAAAATTGGAAAACTATTAGCCAATTCCTTTCTTGACTATCCCTTTTTAACGATTATAAGGGATGATTTAAAGAAGCCTGATTATTATCCTAATTTTGTAGAAACATTACAAACAATGCTTACCAGAGTCTATATTAAAAAAGGAAACTGTTTAGTTGCGGAACAAGATGGAGAATTACTTGCAGTTGCCCTTTTGCAACAAAATGATTTCTGTATACTATCCTATCTACGAAATGGTGGGACAAACATTTTTCGCTACATTCGACCACAAAATCTCCTTAAATACTTTGACTTTGTAAAACGTTCCAAAAAGCATTTAGAACAATCAGGGGAGTTTGATTGGTATTTGATGGCTTTAGCTGTCAATATAGAAAGTAAGGGGCGGGGAATAGGCAGTACTTTTCTGACACAAGGGATTGAACCTTATGTCAAATCAAAAGGCTGTAAACACTTGGGACTCATAACTAGTACAGCTAGAAATACCTCATTCTACAAAAAAAACGATTATGTATTACTGGACTATATGGACTTAAAATACGGGGCAAAATCAATTGGTAACTGGGCATTTTTAAAAACAATGAATAAATTATAACAGGCCAGCAATTTACAAATCCTATTTAAATAAGGATAACTTATATTTATAAAAACCAACGTTCAAAACGTTGGTTTTCTTATCTATTTGACTGCTTCTTTCAAAGTATCTACCTTATCCAAACGTTCCCATGGAAGGTCAATATCTGTACGTCCCATGTGTCCATAAGCCGCTGTTTGACGGTAAATTGGACGCTTGAGGTCTAGCATTTGGATTATCCCTGCAGGGCGAAGATCAAAGATTTGACGAGCTGCTTTTTCAAGCTTGCTTTCAGCTACTGTTCCTGTACCAAAGGTATCGATACGAACAGAAACAGGTTGCGCAACACCGATAGCGTAGGCCAGTTGCACTTCTGCCTTCTTAGCAAGACCTGCTGCAACGATATTCTTGGCAATGTAGCGAGCCGCATATGACGCAGAACGGTCCACCTTAGTCGCATCTTTACCAGAGAAAGCACCACCGCCGTGACGAGAGTAGCCACCATATGTATCTACGATAATCTTACGACCAGTCAAACCTGAGTCCCCTTGAGGTCCACCGATTACAAAACGACCAGTAGGATTGATGAAGAATTTTGTTTGCTCATCCAAGTAAGAGGCTGGAATAACCTCTTTAATGACCTTGTTAATCACATCATTATGAATTTGTTCGTTGCTGACTTCTGGATCGTGCTGAGTTGAAATAACAACTGTGTCCACACGTACTGGACGGTCATTTTCATCATACTCAACAGTAACTTGTGATTTAGCATCTGGGCGAAGATAGCTGATTTCCCCAGACTTACGAAGTTCTGACAGACGACGAACCAATTTATGACTGAGTGAGATTGGCAATGGCATGAGCTCTTCTGTTTCATCCACTGCAAATCCAAACATGAGCCCTTGGTCACCAGCGCCAATCAGGTCAAGCGGATCTTGGTCTGCATTCCCACGAACCTCCAAGGCTTCGTTAACACCTTGAGCAATGTCAGGAGATTGTTCCACCAAAGATGGATGTACTCCTACAGTCTCAGCAGAAAAACCATATTCTGTATTGGTGTAGCCAATCTCTGCAATAGTGTCACGAACCACACGGTTAATATCCACATAAGCATTTGTAGATATTTCACCAAAAACATGGACGGAACCAGTATATACAGCTGTCTCAGCAGCAACGTGCGCCTCTGGATCCTTAGATAAAATAGCATCCAAAATCGCATCTGAAATTTGGTCTGCAATCTTATCCGGATGCCCCTCAGATACAGATTCAGACGTGAATAATTTACGTTCTGACATAAAAATGTCCCCCCTTAAAAATAGTGTTATAGAGTTACAAAGTACTGATAGGTATTTTTATTCTATAAGAGTTACGACGCAAAAGAAATAAAAACGATACTTTTTTATTTCTGAAGCTAGTAAGGCGCATAGGATGACCGCACTATAGCGGCAACCGTATGGAGCCGTCAGTCTTTGCGAATTACAAAGTACTGATAGGAAAACTCTTAGTGATAAATACCTACCATCTTATCGGGACTATATAACTTTATCATTATACCATTTTTTAGCGCAATTTGCAGTCTTTAATGTAGTGTTTCTATTTAGATAGTTCGTTCTCATAAATAAAAAAAAATTGGAGCTCAGTACTCCAACTTTTTCTATTAAAATGTTTGGCGTTTTGCTTTACGCTCTGCACGACCGCGAGCACGATTTTCAGCACGCTTGGTCTTGCGACGTTTTTCATCAACCGCCCATTTAATTTTTTTCTTATAACCTGGTTTGACTTTTTTCTTTTTCTTTTTAACCAAACCAATCATTTCGATATCGAGCTTATCTTGTTTTTTCTCACGGTTTGCACGACGATCACGGTCATAGGTATCTTGAAATTCCCCATCTTTGACCATCTTAGGAGTAAACTTGATTCCCAATTTCTCCAACTCACGAATATCCGAGTCATCACTTGGCTGATAAAGGGTAATAGCTGTACCTGGTAGGCCTTTTCGTCCAGTACGACCAACACGGTGAACAAAGAAGGACAAATCTTGCGGAATGGCATCATTGATGACATGGCTGACACCTTCAATGTCAATTCCACGCGCTGCCAAATCTGTTGCGACAATATACTCAAAATCCAGATTTTTAACCTGGTTCATGATACGTTTGCGCTCACGAGGGGCAATATCTCCATGAATCTTCGCTACCTTCAATCCTTGAGCAGTCAGATATGAATGCAATTCATCAGCACGTGTTTTAGTGTTAACAAAAATCATTGCCAAATAAGGTTGCATCAACTGAGTCAACTGATAAATTTGAGCATTCTTATCGCGTCCTTTTGTCGAAATCAACCAATTATCAATGGTATCAGAAATGACCGTTTTGGTCTTGATTTTTTCCATAACAGGATTTGACAAGTATTTTTTCAAGAATGGTTGCAGTTTTTGTGGGATAGTCGCTGAGAAGACCATGAATTGCAGGTCTTTTGGAAGGCTGCCAGCAATCTTATCAACAGTTTCCAAGAATCCCATATCCAAGGTCATGTCTGCCTCATCGACCACAAAGTTCTTGGCCTTGTGAATAGCCAAATCACCGGATTTAACCAAGTCATAGATACGTCCAGGCGTTCCGATAACAATATGAGGCTGGTTACTTGCCAATTTCTCAATCTGGCGAGCCTTATCTGTCCCCCCCACATAATTAACCACACGAACTTCCATTTCTGAGTGGGCTGCAATCTGACGAGCTGCTTGGTAAATCTGAGTAGCCAACTCACGGCTCGGTGCCGTAATGACTGCTTGAACACTATCACTAGCTTCATCTAATTGCTGAAAAATCGGTAACAAGAAAGTGTGAGTCTTACCTGAACCTGTTTTTGATTCTCCAACCAAATCTCGGCCTGCCAGGACAATGGGAATCAACTTATCTTGTACCTCTGTTGGAGTTGTAAATTTCAACTCCTCCAAGGCTTCTCTAATATAGTTTTTAAATTGAAATTTCGTAAATGACATAATACCCTCGATTCTATCTATCCTATCAATTATACCACATTTTATTCCATTTCAGTAGTCTCACTTATTTAGGCTATTTACAGTAGCTTTTCTAATCAGAAAAAGGCTGGAATGTTATAATTCCAACCTCTTTTCATACTCAATGAAAATCAAAGAGCAAACTAGGAAACTAGCCGCAGGTTGCTCAAAACAGTGTTTCGAGGTTGCAGATAGAACTGACGAAGTCAGTAACATCTATACGGCAAGGCGACGTTGACGTGGTTTGAAGAGATTTTCAAAGAGTATCAGTTATTATTTCCAGTTTAAAATAGCATTCAAGCCATAGTGATCACTAACTTGTGGACTCTTGTTGCCATCAAATACGACATGTAAATTTTCCACCGCTAACTCTTTGGTAATAAAAACATAGTCGATTCGAAGGGGTTCTGTGTTCCCCTTCCAGCCATCAATTTCTGGTGGAACAGTATAGCTACCACTTTTATCTTGAGCAACTTCAAATGCGTCTTGTAAACCTAATGGGCTAGCTAAAATAGCTTTGTAACCTTCCTGACCAGCTGGGTTATTGAAATCTCCAGCCAGCAAAAGTGGCTTGTTCAATTCTTTCAAGACAGCCTCAAATCGTGCCCATTCTTCTTGGAAACCTTTATCCCACCAAGAAAGATGGACACTGGCAACTGCAAGTTCATTACCATCGACTACAGTTTCAGCCAGGGCGACACGGCGAGTATGATAGTCTGTTGGATCATCCACATCTGAAACCAAAATTTCTCTTGCTTCAATAGGTGTTTTAGACAAGATAGCCACACCTTCATGGTAGCGGTCATAACCAATATGGTTATAGGCCCAAGTCCAGTAGTAATCTTTCCCTTGCTCTGACAACTTTTCAACCAAGAGTCTAACATAATGGTCTTGGTGAATAGGCTCAGCTGCTGGCAAAGCTTGATAAAGGTCATTAACCTCCACCTCTGGCGAAGTAATCTCCTGATTGATTTCTTGGAAACAAATCAAATCATAATCTTTATCAAGAATATCTTCAAGCAAGAGCTGGAATTTTTCCTCAGCTTCTTTTTCCATCCAGCTATGAGTATTGAGTGTTAAAAATTTCATGTTTTTCTCCTAAAACAAGAGGTTGGAAAACAGCTTCCAACCTCAAGTGTATTACAATTCTACTTTAGCAACTGCTGTTTTAGCTGCAAGAGAACCTGTTTGTTCTAATTTAACTGATTTAATAGCTTCAGCATTTGTGAAGACAACCACTGTTGAAGTTTCACGACCTGCTGCACGGATAGCATCCAAGTCAGCTGTGACAAGAAGATCACCTGCTGCAACTTTTTGTCCTTCAGCTACATGAACAGTAAATGGTTTTCCTTCAAGACTTACTGTGTCCAAACCAATGTGAACAAGTACTTCAAGACCCGCTTCAGTCACAAGACCAAGAGCATGTTTTGTAGGGAAGATGCTTGATACAGTACCTGAAACTGGAGATACAATGTTTCCATTTGCAGGTTCTACAGCAAATCCGTCACCCATCATTTTTTGAGCAAATACTGGATCTTTTACTTGTTCCAAGGCAACAACTTGACCGTCAGCTACTGAGTAAACTTCCTCAGTAAGACCTTTGAATTGAACAGTGTTTTGTTGCGCTTCTGTCATTTGAGTTGGAAGAGTTTCAGGAATGATTTCACCTGAATCAAGGATATCTTGGATATCAGATTTCAATACGTCTGCTTTTGGACCGTAGATAGCTTGAACTCCTTGTCCTTTCATGACAAGACCCATAGCTCCTTCTGCTTTCCATTGTTCTGCATCACCGACTTTGTCAGCATCTTTTACAGTTACACGAAGACGAGTCATACATGCATCAACATCAACGATGTTTGCACGTCCACCAAGAAGATTGATAATGTTTACAGCTTGAGAACCTGCTGCAACTTTCACTTCGCTGCTAGCTTCTTCTGAACCTTCAGCAGTTTCGTAATTTCCGTTACGTCCTGGAGTTGCGTAGTTGAATTTTTGAATCATGAAGTTTGCGATAAAGTACATGATTACGGCAAAGAGAACAGTTACCCAGATAAAGTTAACAATATCCATACCGATACCAGCGCTAATCGCAATAGGTGTACGAGTCAAGAACTCGATTGAACCGAATGAGTGCATACGTAGGTTCACGACGTCAGCCATAGCGAAGGCCGCACCTTGAACAAGTGAGTAAACAAGATACATAGGTGTTGCTACAAACATGAACATGTATTCGATTGGTTCAGTAACCCCTGTCAAGAATGTTGCAAGAGCTGTCGCAATCATCATACCTTTATATTGATGTTTCTTATCAGCATCAACATTACGGTAGATAGCCACGATCACACCCATCAAGATACCGAATGAACCGATCATTTGTCCAACTTTGAAACGAGCTGGGTGAACAGTATCTAACAATTGTTGGTAGTGACTTGCATCAGTACCTTTGAGGTTAACAAGGTCTGTTACCCATGCAAGCCATAGTGGGTCTTGACCAAATACTTGAGTACCTTTAGCTGCACCAGTTAAAATGTCATAAGTACCACCAAGAGCTGTGTAGTTCATTGGGATAGTCAACATATGGTGAAGACCAAATGGCAAGAGCAAACGTTCCAAAGTACCATACAAGAATGGTGCAAGGATTGGAGCAGTTTCTTGTGAGTTGGCAATCCAGATACCAAAGCTATTGATACCTGTTTGAACTACTGGCCAGAAGGCAGCAAGTAGAATTGCAGCGATTGCTGAACGAAGAATAACTACAAATGGTACAAAACGTTTCCCGTTGAAGAATGAAAGTGCATCAGGAAGTTTACGGAAGTTGTAGTATTTATTGTAAGCAGTTGCCCCTACAAAACCTGAGATAATCCCTACAAACACACCCATGTTCAATGCTGGAGCTTCAAGAACACTGATGAAGTAATCAGCAACTTTGATTGAACCACCAAAGAGAGTTGTGACCATAGCATCTGGATTTTTCAACATATCTCCTGATACACCAAAGATTGTACCAGTGATACGGTTAATCAAGATGAAGGCAAGACCAGCGGCGAAAGCACCACCAGCACGTTCTTTAGCCCAGCTTCCTCCAATTGCTAGGGCAAACAAAATGTGAAGGTTACCGATAACCCCCCAACCAATTTGCTCAAGAATTCCACCTGTAACTACAAGTGGTGCAAAAGTTGGGTTAATCATTACGATAGACTTACCGATTGAAATCATCAAACCAGCAGCCGGCATAACCGCGATAACCACCATCAAAGCCTTACCGAATTTTTGCCAAAACTCGAAAGACAAGACATTTTTGAATGTATCTTTCATCATTCAAATCTCCTTTATTCTTATTTAGGCAAACGTTTTACGAAAACGTTTGCACTTAACTATGTATTAATTATACCACTTTAATTTTTTTTGTAAAGGCTTTTATAAAAAAAAGTAGACTTTTTTCTAAAATTTTTGTAGAAAAAAAGGAGATATTAAAACCTCCTCAAATATACTTCTATTTTATTTTAGATTTTCAGGAATCGGCGCATTGAAATTCCTGATCCGATTGAACCGATAAAAATTCCAATCACAAATAATAGAGCAATCATCAGTGGACTGAATATTTCTGGTGATATCATCGAAAGGTTCTGACCAACCAATGACTTATTAACCGATTGGTAAACCATTTTATAGACAATAAATACCAAAACTGATGGAAGTGTTGCTCCAAGCAAACCAATGAAGGCACCTTCAAGCAAGAAAGGCCCGCGGATATAGCCATTCTTAGCACCTACTAAACGCATGATTTGAATTTCACGGCTTCGTGAAATGATGGTGATACGTATAGTATTAGAAATCAAGAACACTGCAATGAAAATCAATAATCCCGCGATAACTAGTCCCCAGACACGAATAAATGAGGCTAACTTAAACAAGCGTTCTGTATTAGCACCACCATCTTGAACTTCTGATACACCTTCGATTTTTTTAGCCTCTTCTGCTACTGTCTTTACATCACTTGGTGTATTGGTATCAACGATATATGCATCATAGAGAGGATTGGCATCGCCTTCAAAGATTTTCCAGTTGTCCCCCATTGTTTCTGTCAACTTTTCATATTGTTCTTCTTTACTTGAAAACGTAACACTTTTAACGGTTGACATACTTTTCAAAGCATCATATACCTTGTGGTAGTCGTTATTTGTAACAGTTTGACCTTCTTTTTCAATAGTCTCACTATTATCAGCTACGTCCTTACGAATGTATACCATTACTCGGACATTATTTTCGATATCTGTAGCTAGTTTAGCCGTATTAAAGATAACAGATGCAAATATTGCAACCAAGGTCAAAGTAATCATAACTGAACTGACAGCAGCTACTGTCATCCAGCCATTTCGTTTCAAACTTTTTAATGATTCAAATAAATGACGAAAAAATCTACTAATCATCGTATCCATATTCTCCTTTAGCTTCGTCACGAACGACACGGCCATTTTCAATGGCAATGACACGGTGGCGCAAGGTATTTACAATCTGACTGTTGTGGGTAGCCATCAAGACAGTTGTACCTTGGAGATTGATGCGTTCCAGCAAGTTCATAATTTCCCATGAATTATCTGGGTCCAAGTTTCCTGTTGGTTCGTCCGCAATCAATACTTTTGGATTGTTTACAATGGCACGTGCTATCGCAATCCGTTGCTGTTCTCCCCCTGAAAGTTCATTTGGGAAAGAACGAACCTTATGCTTCAATCCAACCAAGTCTAAAACTTCCATAACACGTTTTTTGATATTACGGCGGCTCTCACCAATAACTTCCATTGCATAAGCAATATTTTCATAAACGGTTTTCTTTGGTAACAGTTTATAATCTTGGAAGACAACCCCAACACTACGACGTAGGAGAGGGACATCTTTCTTTTTAATTTTAACCAGATTAAAACCAGCAACAGTTAAGCTTCCTTTTTCGATTTTTACTTCACGGTACAAAGCTCTAATAAATGTTGATTTCCCAGCTCCTGACGGACCTACGATATAGGCAAATTCCCCGGGTTCAACAGTGACTGAGACACCTCGCAAAGCAGTCGTTCCGTTGTCGTATTTTTTGACGACATCTCTCATTTCAATGATTGACATGTGAGTTCCTTTCTATCTTAGCTGATTCGCCACTTGAGGTAGGCATCGATAAAACCATCTAGGTCCCCATCCATAACCTTATCTACCTGCGCAACTTCAAAGCTAGTTCGATGATCTTTTACCATAGTATAAGGCGTGAAAACATATGAACGGATTTGGCTTCCCCATGTGATTTCCTTTTTCTCACCCTTGAGAGAATCAACTTCCGCTGCTTTCTTTTCTTGCTCCATTTGATAGAGCTTAGCCTGCAACATCTTCATGGCACGATCTCTATTTCCATACTGGGTACGATCGACCGTTGACTGGACAACAGTCCCAGTAGGAATATGTGTTAAACGTACACCTGTGGAAACCTTATTGACGTTTTGTCCACCAGCTCCACCTGAACGGAAGGTGTCCATCTTGATATCATCTTCACGAATTTCCACTTCAATGGTATCATCCAATTCTGGCATTACTTCCACCGATGTGAAAGAGGTATGGCGACGTTTAGCAGAGTCAAATGGTGAAATTCGCACCAAACGGTGAACACCCATTTCTGACTTGAGAAGGCCATAGGCATTAGGCCCTTCAAATGATAGGGTTACTGACTTAATACCAGCTTCATCTCCTGCTTGGTAATCCAAAACTTCTACTTTAAATCCTTTGGCATTTCCATAGCGAGTGTACATACGAAGTAACATATCACCCCAGTCCTGAGCTTCAGTACCACCTGATCCTGGATGGATTTCCAAAATCGCATTATTATGGTCATAAGGTTCTGACAAGAGAAGGGTCATCTCATAGCTAGTCATCATTTTATCGAGTTCTGATAGCTGTGCAACCAATTCTTCATGCACTGACTCGTCTTCAGCTAAAAAGTCTAATAAAATTTCAACTTCATCCTGCAACTCTTCCATTTTGTGGAAGGTGTTGTAGGTGTTTTTTAATTCATTTAATTCTTGCGACGTTTTTTGGGCCGCGATATTATCGTTCCAAAAATCAGGTTCTGTCATCTTGTTTTCCAAGATGGCAATCTCTTCCTCTAAACCTTCGAGGTCAAAGAGACCTCCTGAAAGAAGCTAATTTTTCACGATTTGCGTCAATTTTCTGACGAATTTCTGAAATGTCCATAAATACTCCTTTATTGTATCGTTTTATTATACCATAATCTATCATTTCTTTCCATTTTTTGCTCTAATGACTTTTTCTATCTTGATTATACAATCTAATTGCACAATAAAAACTCATAAAATTTTCTAGTAAAATAGAATTGAACGAACTAGTTACCAAAAAAAGTTTTATGAGCTACCATCATTCTACCATAGACAAGAGTGAAAGTATTCTCATTTACTGTACTCAAGGCCTAAATTTTTTCTCAAATTGCTAAGTTACCTCATCTTTATTAAACTAAATTATGAAATTCCCCAAGTGTTATATCCTTTATGCCTAACTTTCGGGGTACAGTCCAGTTCATACACATAGATCTTTTATCTCACAATCTCCCTGTTTCTTAATAGAGTATAAAAAATCGTCGTATGAATGTTCTGCATGTCAATTGTCGGCATAAATAGTTCGCTATTTTTACCTATTTAACAAAATCCTTCGTAACCTAGTCCAATTATACCACAAAAAGAGAGCATCTTTCGCTCCCTTTATTACTCCGGTAATTCTACCTTCAAGCTCATATCCGTCGGTTGTAATACCTTCTGAACTGCTGCAAGAAAGGCTAGTCCATTATCAGATGGAGAATATTGGAATGTGATATGGATGACTTTTTTATCAAAGCTATCGCCATATCGCTCTACATATTGCTTACTTTCGAGGAAGTAGATGTAGTTATTGAGTTTTTCTTGAAGTTTCAAGAGATGCTCTTCTTCGGTATCTGGAAGCCAAAGATTGCCATCTATTAATAAAAGTTCCAAGTCTGTATCACTCGCTCCGATTGCATCAATTTCTGAAACATCTAACTGAATTGGAGTTTCTTTTATCCAAAATTTTGTTTTTATCAAACGATAAAGTCGATTTATTGCATCACTTTCATTTTTAAATTCGTCTCTTATCCAGATATCTTGGCGCTCATTAACCTCATATACTTTATATTGACTAGATTTCTCATCGTAATAGTATCCCAAGGTAAATTGACCTTCAAATCGTTCATCAAACGCAATATGAAATATCCCTATCTTATCTCTGTGTTTATTAACGAAATTTACTAGTTCTTGTCTCGTCATTTAAATTCCTCCATCATCCCCATATTCAGCATATCAATTCCTCCAAAAGGTGTTACAATCTGTTCAGCGCCACCTGACATATCACCCCATTCTGCCGCTTTCCCATGAACACCATACTTAATATCATCACTAGACATACTCAAAGAAGTAGATGTATCGGATATATATTTTCGATACTTATCCGACAGCTCTAAAAATTGGTCTTGTGACACCCCTTCAATTCCTTCTTCTCTCAAAATCCTATTAAAAATCTTGATATCACCTTCACTGATAGCATCAATTTTATCAAAATAACTATCGGTTTTAAAGTTACCGTTATGGTAAGCTTTAAGATTTTCAACATATGGAATTGAACGTTGACTGTACGTATATGGTCCTTCGCTAGGAATATCCGAGAAGTTACCTCCTCCCATATGTCCAAACCGGTCCCATCGCTCTGGTAAACCAGAAGTTCTCGTTATAGGATGTACAGTTCCTTTTTTAAATCCTAATCTTTCTGGCCAATCATATGAAATCCAACCATCTTCAATTGATTTAAC
This sequence comes from Streptococcus mitis, assembly GCF_003942685.1. Taxonomy (GTDB): domain Bacteria; phylum Bacillota; class Bacilli; order Lactobacillales; family Streptococcaceae; genus Streptococcus; species Streptococcus mitis_CD. The sequence goes on from NZ_RJNR01000008.1 coordinate 69,938, forward strand.
ATATTGTGCATCAGAAGGAACATTGATATCTACTTTATCATCAAGCTCAGTAAAATACTTTTGAAGTTTTTGAACCTTTTCTTCTAAACTTAAGTCAGTTTTGTATAATTCACTGGTATACTGCTTCACCTTGTCAAAGCTTGATACTTTCTCAATTGTAAAACTGTCTGTTGGTTTGGAAATCACATCAATCCGAGTCCCTGGTTCAATTTTAGTGCCACCTGTAAAGCGACCTTTTCCTTCACCTACGATAGTACCGCCATATTTTGATAGATTATCCAGAATATCTTGGCGTTTAATGGATAAACCATCTTTTGCAGTCGTGTAATCTTGAATGCGAATTTTTCCAGTTTCATCTACACCGACAGCTTTTAATTGGATACGTTGAATTTCATCTGCTACATTACGTGTCTCAACGGTTATCCTAGTCTCGACATCTTTGAAATTTGTCTTGAAGTCATCAATCTTTGTAGTTGAAAACTCTCTGTAGTTAGCAAAATTTTGTTCAGATACGTTATTTTTCACATTATTGAGACTAAACTTGCTGGCTGCTGAGGAGACCGCATAACCTCCTACGATATTCCCGATAAAGTTTGCGGTTTGGGCATCTTCTTCGCTTCCACCTAGGAGCTTGGTCCCATGATAGGCAACCTGACCTGCTGTATAGGCACCGGCTTCCCCTATCGCAAACTGGGTCAAGCCCTTGACAACGCTCTGAGTCTGCCCTATGGGAATCATGATGGCACTCGCTGTCACAAAGATCCCACCAACCTGATGATACAGCTTGTCATTTGATATTCCCTAATTGAAATTATTTATAGAGAGTTATTACATATTGCATCACTTAAATAAAAAAATTATACTGGTCTCACCCGATTTTGTATCAATATATGATATTATTTCCGCAAAAGAGGTATTAAATTTAGTAGAGTATGTAGTTTTTTCGGAAAATCTACCATATTGTTTTTCTAACCACTTATCCTGTATCTGTCTTATATCTTGTAGTTTATATTCATACATATTCGAATAATTTATCGGATCATTTGATTGATAAATACTTAACTTTAAAGATTCAAGAATGTTATTTTTAAAATTAAAATCTGCCCAAAATTCTAATCCTTCAATCTTGACGGGAGATTTTAACATAAATAAATTAGAACTTTCTTCCTGTTTAAGATAATTTTTAAAATTATTATAAAATATTTCTTTCGTTAATTGTTTGTCAATAACTGTATTATTTATAATCATTTGAACTCCTGATCATTTTAAATTATGTAGCTTCTGTTCAATTTCTGCATACTTAGAAAGGTTAACTTTATAGTTATTTAGCTTGATGTTTGATGTTTTAACAGGAACAATAAATTTATTATGTACAGCCTCTCGAAAATCTGGGACGAAATATTGAGTTAGTCCCCCTTGGCCAAATTGAGGATTAGATAATGTTATGCCTGTTGCCGAATTTATATCCTCATTAAACTTATAAGCCCCCATTATTTTTCTATACTCAGCAGAATCCATTCCTCGAACGTAGTATGGTTTCACTTGGACACCTTCAAACAACTTAGTGGCATTATTTCCAACATCAGTAATCGTTTTTTCAGAAACCATATAACCTGTTGGAAACGGTTCACCCGCAAATAAAATATCTCCCTTTTTAATTAGAATATTTTGATATTCATCAACTCCTGTATAAGGAAAGTCTCCTTGCCAAGATTTGGCAATTTCAACTGGATCATAATTCTTTACAAACCTCTTTAGTTTCGGTGTATTTATTCTTTTATGTAATTCTTCAGAACTAATTTTCCCATATTTATTGTGTAAATATTCCAAGCGAGATGGTTCAGACATGTTTACTGAACTTTGAGAATCTATTTTATGCACTCCCACATCTCCAAACCTACTTGGAGTTGCAATATCCTTAACTCTAGGCACAACCACATCACCTGACTTGACTCCGCTAACAGCATTTGATACGTTGTCGCCTGATATCTGCTTGACCTTCGGTACATCCACTCTGACTGCTGGATGGCTTTTCAGCTTAGCCAGGGTCTCATCAGCTGGGCTGGCTTTCAGATGCAGGTCTGGCCTACTACTCAAACGTACATTAGCTGGTTCCAGCTTGGGTAGTTGCTTGCCTTGAAGTGGGACATCCAGATGAGATGGTTTAGCGCTTGGTAGATCTACTTTCACCTTATTGAGACTAAACTTGCTGGCTGCTGAGGAGACCACATAACCTCCTACGATATTCCCGATAAAGTTTGCGGTTTGGGCATCTTCCTCACTTCCACCTAGGAGCTTAGTCCCATGATAGGCAACCTGACCCGCTGTATAGGCGCCTGCTTCCCCTATCGCAAACTGGGTCAAGCCCTTGACAACGCTCTGAGTCTGCCCTATGGGAATCATGATGGCACTCGCCGTCACAAAGACATTCCCAACATCATGATACAGCTTGTCATTCCCCATAAAAAGCGTATCTCGGATGAGATTATAGGATTTCGTATGGGCATCCCCTGCATTCCCAAGTTGGATGTTATGAATCCCTTCCCCTGCATTAGACGCCCCATAAGCCGCTGTTCCAATTCCTGCGGTTAAGCCAGCCCCAACAACCAAGGGTGTCGCAAAACCCATGCTTCCTACAATCGCAAGAATACTAAACGCAACAGTCACCACACCAATTGCCAGGTCTTTCCAACCGTTTTTGGCTCGATCCTCTGCAGCCAAGGCTTCAAAACGAGCCTTGTCTCTCTCCTGGGCAGCTTGTACACGCTCAACACGACTCTCCATCTGCTTGGTCGCCTGTTGGTAGGCCATCGCAAAGCGTTGAACAGACTGGAGTTTGGCAAAATCTCCTGACTGATAAGTCCCTACCGTACGTGTCTTCCCTGCGTGCTCTGCGACCAAAGCCTTGGTCGCAGACAAGAGTTCCTTAAAGGCAACCAAATCCTGACTCGCATGATTACTTTCATACTGAGTGATGGAGGTATCCAAGTTCTTGAGCTGATTCATGAGAAAGTTATAGTTCATGACCGTACTGGTATGACTGCTTCCTTCGTAGCTCACCAAGTCTGAAATCTTGTCCTTGGTCGTGTTCAAGAGCTCAATCTCACCCTTCAAATCGTCCCGTGAGCTCTTTAAAGCACTATGAAGGTTTGTAAATACCTTACTTGGAAGCTTTGTATGAAGATCACCATCAATCTGGTAGTAACCATCCTTGTACAGTAGGAGGTTAGTTGAGTAGTCATTCATCAGGTTGACCAGAGTCTGAAGAAGAGTCCCATGCACCTCTACTAGGTAACGGCGCATACTCGAGATGGCCTGACCTTGGAGATTCTCACTTAATGTAAAAACAGGAACTTGCCCACAACGAATAGTGTATAAACAAGTTCCTTACAAGCTATTTCAATGGTGATACATAATCATCTGGAAGTTTACCTCTCCAGTCAATCCACATTTGCTCAGCAATCGGAATTAATTTTTCAAGTTCTTCTTTAGTAAATAAATCTCTAGTTTCAGGTAAATCAATTAAAGATGTAGGACTCTCTTCTATGAATCGTTTCTCACTAGCTTTCTTTTCTTCTTCCGTCGGTGGCCAACAATCAGTCTGAAGCTTACTTAATACTTCTAACTCCGTTCTTTCCCCACTCTCTAGTAAGGCAAATAACTCATTTGGTAATTCATAAACCACACGCTGAGGGGCAATTCCTCCCTCCTCGGAAACGTAATAAAGATGATTACCATCTCTCCAGATATGCTGACCGTAACCTTTTACTTCTTCAAACTGGATAACATCTTCCCAGCCTAATTTACTATGTTCCATGTATGTTCTCCTCTCTTGGTACTAATATCTTCCATAACACCTTCTGGAATATCTCCTGGGAAAGTTCGTCCAGTTGGTCTCCACCAGTCATTGGCCCCAGCTTCTTTTCCGCTTGGTATTGAAATTCCTTTTTCCGCTACTACTTCTGGAGTGACATCCAAACGATAAAGTGGCCCGTCTTCTAAATAACCTTCATCAAATCCTAATATGATTTCATAAAGACGATTATCTCCATCAGCAACCTTTTCAATGATATCTGCATGTTCTTTGCTCAACCAGAAACTTGTTCCATCATTACCTCCAACAATACCTCCATTCCAATTTTCACTAGGCTGAAATTTTTGGAATCTGGCTGCTCCATTTTCAAATTGCTGTTTATGTGCTTTTATGTATTCTGAGCTATAAACCTTTTCGACGATTGGACGATCTTTTTTCGGTATTGATAACACACTTTTGGATGTTTTACCAGGACGATACTCCACTTTAGGTGCGTTCTTAGAAATATTAAAGATTAATTCCCTTTCTTCAGGAGTTAATTTGTCAAAGACTTTCTCTAGATATCTTTCTCGAGTTGCAAAGTCTTTAAACCCTGAACTCTCCCTCGCAAGTCTACTTTCTTCTATATTTCTTAGGATTTGTTCTTTGTTATACTTCGGTGTTTCGACATCGTGCACCCCCTTCACCTTCGGAAGTTCCCGACTAACTAATGGGGATTTGTTTAAGCCTAGTTGGAATTTCTCCTTCGCCAGATATTGGTCAAAGTTACTGGATTCCCTCGCAAGTTTACTTTCTTCCAGATTCTTCAGAATCTGCTCTCGGTTATACTTCGGTGCTTCGACATCGTGGACACCTTTCAACTTCGGAAGTTCCCGACTAACTAATGGGGATTTGTTTAAGCCTAGTTGGAGTTTCTCCTTCGCCAGATACTGGTCAAAGTTACTAGATTCCCTCGCAAGTTTACTTTCTTTCAGATTCTTCAGAATCTGCTCGCGGTTATACTTCGGTGCTTCGACCTCTACTTTCACCTTATTGAGACTAAACTTGCTGGCTGCTGAGGAGACCACATAACCTCCTACGATATTCCCAATAAAGTTTGCGGTTTGGGCATCTTCCTCACTTCCACCTAGGAGCTTGGTCCCATGATAGGCAACCTGACCTGCTGTATAGGCACCGGCTTCCCCTATCGCAAACTGGGTCAAGCCCTTGACAACGCTCTGAGTCTGCCCTATGGGAATCATGATGGCACTCGCTGTCACAAAGACATTCCCAACATCATGATACAGCTTGTCATTCCCCATGAAAAGCGTATCTCGGATGAGATTATAGGATTTCGTATGGGCATCCCCTGCATTTCCAAGTTGGATGTTATGAATCCCTTCCGCTGCATTAGACGCCCCATAAGCAAACGACCCCAGTCCTGCGGTTAAGCCAGCCCCAACAACCAAGGGTGTCGCAAAACCCATGCTTCCTACAATCGCAAGAATACTAAACGCAACAGTCACCACACCAATTGCTAGGTCTTTCCAACCGTTTTTGGCTCGATCCTCTGCAGCCAAGGCCTCAAAACGAGCCTTGTCCCGCTCCTGAGCAGCTTGTACGCGTTCAACACGACTCTCCATCTGCTTGGTTGCCTGTTGGTAGGCTATCGCAAAGCGTTGGACAGACTGGAGTTTAGCGAAATCACCCGACTGATAAGTCCCTACAGTCCGTGTCTTCCCTGCATGCTCTGCGATCAAGGCCTTGGTCGCCGACAAGAGTTCCTTAAAGGCAACCAAATCCTGACTCGCATGATTACTTTCATACTGGATGATCGAGTTGTCCAAGTTCTTGACCTGATTCATGAGAAAGTTATAGTTCATGACCGTACTGGTATGACTACTTCCTGAATAGCTCACCAAGTCTGAAACCTTGTCCTTGGTCGTGTTCAAGAGCTCAATCTCACTCTTTAGATTGTCACGTGAACTCTTCAAATCACTATGAAGGGTTGTAAACACCTGACCTGGTAACTTTGCATGATTGCTTGAATCAATTTGATAGTAACCATCCTTGTACAGTAGGAGATTAGTTGAGTAGTCATTCATCAGGTTAACCAGAGTTTGAAGAAGAGTCCCATGCACCTCTACTAGGTAACGGCGCATACTCGAGATGGCCTGACCTTGGAGATTTTCACTTAATGTAAAAACAGGAACTTGATTACAACTAACAGTATATAAACAAGTTCCTCATAGACTATTTCAATGGCGATACATAATCATCTGGAAGCTTACCTCTCCAGTCAATCCATTTTTTTTCCGCAAGTGGAATTAATGTCTCGAGCTCTTCCTGAGTAAATAATTCCCAACTCTTAGGACTAGCTATCAAGGGAGTTAAGCCTTTTAATATAAATTGTTTCTCACTAGCTTTCTTTTCTTCTTCCGTTGGTGGCCAACGATCGTTCTCCGCTTTAAAATCAATTTCACGTGCCGTCCTCCTACCTAATAAATATTCGTTAAAATCAGAAGGATTAATCTCAAAGATACGACGAACTGAAGCTACTCCAAACTCTCCAAAAGTGTAGTATTTTCCTTCATGTGTTCGAAAATCATATCCCTTCGGTGACTCAATCTTATCAAAGGTATCAAATTCTTCCCATGTTATTTTAGTTAAACTCATTTTAGTCGCCTCCTAATTTTCTAATTGTAAATTCTCCCCACGGCACTTCATCAATAACTGCCTCTGGCATATTTCCTGGGAAGGTTTGTCCTCCTGGTTTCCAAAAATCATCAAAAGCAGACTCTTCATTTCCACTTGGGATTCTTGGATTTTTTATAGATTCTGGTGGAATTTCAATAGCTACAGGGGAAGAGCCTAGGTCTCCTCGATGAAGACCTAGTATATCTTCCAACAATTCAGGATCTCCCTTAGTCACTTTAATCAGCGTTTCACCAGCTTCTCTAGGCATAACAAAGGCAACATGATCTTTTTCATTACCAACTGCACCATTATTGTAACCACCTTCTTCGGGTGTGAATTTCTGAAATTTAATAGCACCATTTTCAAATTGCTGTTTATGTGCTTTTATGTATTCCGGAGTATACACATATTCTACATTCGGACGGTTATTTTTGGACATTGATAACACACTATCAAAAGAATAATCTGGTTGATATTCCACTTTAGGTGCGTTTTTAGAAATATTAAAAATTAATTCCCTTTCTTCAGGAGTTAATTTGTTAAAGACCTTCTCTAGATATCTTTCGCGAGTTGCAAAATCTTTAAAACCTGAACTCTCCCTCGCAAGCCTGCTTTCTTCTATATTTTTTAGAATTTGTTCGCGGTTATACTTCGGTGTTTCGACATTGTGGACACCTTTCACCCTCGGAAGTTCCCGACTAACTAATGGGGATTTGTTTAAGCCTCGTTGGAGTTTCTCCTTCGCCAGATACTGATCAAAGTTACTGGATTCCCTCGCAAGTTTACTTTCTTCCAGATTCTTCAGAATCTGCTCGCGGTTATACTTCGGTACTTCGACATTGTGGACACCCTTCACCTTCGGAAGTTCCCGACTAACTAATGGGGATTTGTCTAAGTTTCGTTGGAGTTTCTCCTTCGCCAGATACTGGTCAAAGTTACTGGATTCCCTCGCAAGTTTACTTTCTTTCAGATTCTTCAGAATCTGCTCGCGGTTATACTTCGGTGCTTCGACCTCTACTTTCACCTTATTGAGACTAAACTTGCTGGCTGCTGAGGAGGCCACATAACCTCCTACGATATTCCCGATAAAGTTTGCGGTTTGAGCGTCTTCCTCACTACCACCTAGGAGCTTAGTCCCATGATAGGCAACCTGACCCGCTGTATAGGCGCCTGCTTCCCCTATCGCAAACTGGGTCAAGCCTTTGACAACGCTCTGAGTCTGCCCTATGGGAATCATGATAGAACTCGCTGTCACAAAGATCCCACCAACCTGATGATACAGCTTGTCATTCCCCATGAAAAGCGTATCTCGGATACGATTATAGGATTTCGTATGAATATCCCCTGCATTTCCAAGTTGGATGTTATGAATCCCTTCCGCTGCATTAGACGCCCCATAAGCAAACGACCCCAGTCCTGCGGTTAAGCCAGCCCCAACAACCAAGGGTGTCGCAAAACCCATGCTTCCTACAATCGCAAGAATACTAATCGCAACGGTCACCACACCAAGTGCCAGGTCTTTCCAACCGTTCTTGGCTCGATCCTCTGCAGCCAAGGCCTCAAAACGAACCTTGTCCCGCTCCTGAGCAGCTTGTACGCGTTCAACACGACTCTCCATCTGCTTGGTCGCCTGTTGGTAGGCAATCGCAAAGCGTTGAACAGACTGGAGTTTGGCGAAATCACCCGACTGATAAGTTCCTACAGTCCGTGTCTGCCCTGCATGTTCTGCGATCAAGGCCTTGGTCGCAGACAAGAGTTCCTTAAAGGCAACCAAATCCTGACTCGCATGATTACTTTCATACTGGATGATCGAGTTGTCCAAGTTTTTGACCTGATTCATGAGAAAGTTATAGTTCATGACTGTACTGGTATGACTGCTTCCTTCATAGCTCACCAAGTCTGAAACCTTGTCCTTGGTCGTGTTCAAGAGCTCAATCTCGCTCTTTAGATTATCCCGTGAACTCTTCAAATCACTATGTAATCGCGTAAACACCTGACCTGGTAACTTTGCATGATTGCTTGAATCAATCTGGTAGTAGCCATCCTTGTACAGTAAGAGTTTACCAATAGAATATTAGTAAACTCTTGTTTCATTTATTCTACCATAAAATAGGGTGTTATTTATTATTCTGTGACATCATCCCAGAGGGGAGAGGAGTATTCAGGAACTTCTCCATTTTCTACAGAAGTTTTATTTATAAAAACTGTTAACTTCAGATTATGGATAAATTTTTCTTTTGCTTCTTCAAATGTTTTAAACTTAAAAATACTTCCTGTACTTGCTCGATCCATTGTTGAGTAAACTTCATACAATTCCAATTCTGGATTATAATCTATCCTAGTTTCCCACTCAGAAGGTCTGTGTTCATTAAAAATAGAATATCTTAAAGACTCATATCCTAAATCTTGAATGGCTAATAAAAGTTCAGAACGTTCTTTGGCTTCGTCTCTCATCTTCTAGTTATCCTCTTTTTCATCCCATAATGGTGATGGATATTCTACCGGCAATCCTAATTGTATATTCAGTTTATTAGATTCTATAACGAGTTCTAATTTTTCAAAAAAATCTTTCTTTGCACTTCCAAAATTATCGTACTCTTTGCTATGTCCAACTATATATGATCGATCATCTCGACCATCAACATAAAATTTTCCATTTTTCTGATAAAGGTGAAATGCCCAAGGAAGACGTTTAGTTTCGTCAAATAAAACATAATGTAAGCTCTCATAATGACGTTTTTTAATTTCTTGTTCAACTATACATTTCATGTTCTCAATATCAATCATCGGTTTTATCCCATAATGGTGATGGATATTCTGCACCTATGCCTTCGTCAACATAATATCTATTTATGAAAACAACGTTTTCAAGAATTTCTATGAAACGAATCCGTGCTTCTTGAAAGTTTTGGTATGAATCTTTACCATTCGTACTTGCTCTGTCCATTGTCGAATATACTTCATATACTTCTAATTCAGGATTATATTCTATTCTTGTTTCCCACTCCCTTGGTCTATGATCATTGAAAATGGAATATCTCAAACTTTCATATCCCAATTTGTGAATATCTGATAAAAGTTCCAATCGCTCTTTTTCTAAGCTAATCATTATTTGACAACCTCCTTTAAGATCCCCATTTTTTCGTACCAAACAACACTTGTACTAAATTTTATTTGTGTACCTCCACCTTGGCCGAATATTTTAGCGATTTGTCCCTTTTGCGGATTTGCCATATCTTCCAAAGTAAAGTGACGATCTTTCATCAATTTAGATAGTACAATTTTATCCTTTTCTGATAATAATTTATAACCACTTTTGACATTTTCTAAATTAATATCTTTTACAATTTCATACTGGTGGTAGACTTGATATCCTTCAGGATAAGGCAAACCTCTTGAATTAAACGGTAATTTCTCTCCGTTATCAATTGGACTGGCGAAGCGCCCACCATTTGATCCAAAACGGTCAATCACTTGTCCAGCTTTTAAATCAGCTGATTGTGTAATAGGGTTACCAGAACTATCTAAAACAAAACCATCTGTTCCTTTTGGTGGCCATTTGATTTTACCCTGTGCATCCACAAAGTCCCTAGAACGAACAGGAACTTGTTTCCCCTCAAAGACATCTGCTGAAAGATAAGCACGTTTCCCATTTGGCATTGTTATCCGCTCTGGGAAATATTTCCCTTGTTGTGCGTACTCTTTACGAAGATAGTCATCAAACTTCGAACTCTCCCTCGCAAGCCTGCTTTCCTCTATATTCTTCAGGATTTGTTCTTTGTTATACTTCGGTGCTTCGACATCGTGCACCCCCTTCACCCTCGGAAGTTCCCGACTAACTAATGGGGATTTGTTTAAGCCTAGTTGGAGTTTCTCCTTCGCCAGATACTGGTCAAAGTTACTGGATTCCCTCGCAAGTTTACTTTCTTTCAGATTCTTCAGAATCTGCTCGCGGTTATACTTCGGTGCTTCGACATCGTGCACCCCCTTCACCCTCGGAAGTTCCCGACTAACTAATGGGGATTTGTTTAAGCCTAGTTGGAGTTTCTCCTTCGCCAGATACTGGTCAAAGTTACTGGATTCCCTCGCAAGTTTGCTTTCTTCCAGATTCTTCAGAATCTGTTCGCGGTTATACTTCGGTGCTTCGACATCGTGCACCCCCTTCACCCTCGGAAGTTCCCGACTAACTAATGGGGATTTGTTTAAGCCTAGTTGGAGTTTCTCCTTCGCCAGATACTGGTCAAAGTTACTGGATTCCCTCGCAAGTTTACTTTCTTCCAGATTCTTCAGAATCTACTCGCGGTTATACTTCGGTGCTTCGACCTCTACTTTCACCTTATTGAGACTAAACTTGCTGGCTGCTGAGGAGGCCTCATAACCTCCTACGATATTCCCGATAAAGTTTGCGGTTTGAGCGTCTTCCTCACTACCACCTAGGAGCTTAGTCCCATGATAGGCAACCTGACCCGCTGTATAGAGATTCATTTCTCTTAGAATACAACATAATTATACAAAGTCTAATTGAATAGTTTGATTGCTCTCCATTTTTTTAGCTGTATTAATAATATTCTCTATTTCTCTTTGAGTTATCGGAAGATTATCATGAGGGGGCTCCCATTGTGTCATACTATCTTTATAAACAACAAATTTTTTATTGATCAGCAATTCTCCTTGTGCTTTTAATAGGAAACCATTCTCTAAATCAAAAGTAATTGTTGATCTTGTTCCTGTAATTTTCATTTCTACCTCTCGAATATAATTTTTTCTACCCCTGTTTTAGGATCTATTGTCGTAACCTTAGTAACATTTGGATTGGCCTTCAATCTTGGTAGTTCGATGTTTTCCCAAATATTTCCTGGTCGTAGTTCGCTACCAACTACAGCTCTTATTTCACCAGATACTTGCTCTGCGTAAACATTCGAAGCTTCCTCCCAAGCTGTTACACTTGAAGGAGTATTAAAATCCCATTCAGGCATTACAATATTCGTATCATCAATCGTAGATTCTAATGTAACTCCTCCTTTATTTTTTGCTATTTTTTTCGCAACATCCATTCCTCCAATGCCATCTGTTCGTCCTGACCAGAAAAAAGCCGTATCTGGATCAGTTTTCAATCTACCTCTTATTAACTCAACATCAAAGTCAGTTTGAGTAAAATCTATTTTTGAATATCGATTTGGAGAAACAGGTTGATTCAAGCTAAACTTGCTGGCTGCTGAGGAGACCACATAACCTCCTACGATATTCCCGATAAAGTTTGCGGTTTGGGCATCTTCCTCACTTCCACCTAGGAGCTTAGTCCCATGATAGGCAACCTGACCCGCTGTATAGGCGCCTGCTTCCCCTATCGCAAACTGGGTCAAGCCCTTGACAACGCTCTGAGTCTGCCCTATGGGAATCATGATGGCACTCGCCGTCACAAAGACATTACCAACATCATGATACAGCTTGTCATTCCCCATGAAAAGCGTATCTCGGATACGATTATAGGATTTCGTATGAATATCCCCTGCATTTCCAAGTTGGATGTTATGAATCCCTTCCCCTGCATTAGACGCCCCATAAGCCGCTGTTCCAATTCCTGCGGTTAAGCCAGCCCCAACAACCAAGGGTGTCGCTGCCCCCATAGTTGCCCAAATCGCTAAAGCACCAATCGCAACGGTCACNACACCAATTGCCAGGTCTTTCCAACCGTTCTTGGCTCGATCCTCCGCAGCCAAGGCCTCAAAACGAGCCTTGTCTCTCTCCTGAGCAGCTTGTACGCGTTCAACACGACTCTCCATCTGCTTGGTCGCCTGTTGGTAGGCNATCGCAAAGCGTTGGACAGACTGGAGTTTGGCGAAATCACCCGACTGATAAGTCCCTACAGTCCGTGTCTTCCCTGCATGTTCTGCTATCAAGGCCTTAGTCGCAGACAAGAGTTCCTTAAAGGCAACCAAATCCTGACTCGCATGATTACTTTCATACTGGATGATCGAGTTGTCCAAGTTCTTGACCTGATTCATGAGAAAGTTATAGTTCATGACCGTACTGGTATGACTACTTCCTGAATAGCTCACCAAGTCTGAAATCTTGTCCTTGGTCGTGTTCAAGAGCTCAATCTCACTCTTTAGATTGTCACGTGAACTCTTTAAATCACTATGAAGGGTTGTAAACACCTGACCCGGTAACTTTGCATGATTGCTTGAATCAATTTGATAGTAACCATCCTTGTACAGTAGGAGATTAGTTGAGTAGTCATTCATCAGGTTGACCAGAGTTTGAAGAAGAGTCCCATGCACCTCTACTAGGTAATTGCGCATACTCGAGATGGCCTGACCTTGGAGATTTTGATTGTTGATGAAGTCGCTCATAGCCTTATTTAGACTAGCGATGGCCTCTTCCCAAGCATTCATCGTCTTTTGACTTTCCACTTGAACAGAGGTAATATCATCAAATTTTATCTTGTAACTCATAGAACCTCCTTACTGCAAGGCAGAAAACATTGTTTGTCCCAATACTGTATCTGTACGGGCCAATTCTTTTCCTGTAGCGGACATCAAGGCGATGTCCGTTCCCAATAAGGACGTATAGCTCGTCATCAACTGATAGAGCTCATTGAATTGTTCCTGATACAAATCGAGCACCTTGGATTCCGATGTCGTGTTGAAGTTTGGCTTACTCACTCCAGCCAAACTAGCCTGAGCCTTGGTCAAACTACTGATGTGCGCGTTAAACAGAACCTCAGATAATTGAATCGTTCCATACATGGCCTTACCCCTCCTTCGTATGTAGCAGCTTCTCGATGATATTTCCCAGATTATTCATCTGACTTTGGCACCAACCAATAATGCCATGTTCTTCATTCTTTTGGTTCTCTAACCTAGTGATTTCATCACAGATGGCATCATAGAAGGTATTCATCTCCGTTTGAAAACTCGTGTAGTCACTAGAGAAGGTCTCCCACTGCTTGGTGAAATCATCCTTTTGTTTGCCTTGCCATTCTGGCTGAATATTTCGGTGCATGATGGGATACTTGATATTGTGAACATTTTGTTGGATTTTCCCTACAGACTTCTTGGCCGTACGAAGACGTTCCAACTTTTCATCGATGGAAGTAATCCGTGATTGGGCAGAGGAGATGCTGGCGGAGTAGGCATTCACTTGGCTTTGAAGAGAATTCTATTTAAAGCAAGAGTTTACCAATGGTTTATCGGTAAACTCTTTCTTCATTTATTCTATCATAAAAGGGGGAGTTATTTATTATTCTGTGATATCATCCCAGAGGGGGGATAGATAGTTAACGGGCATTCCTTCCTTGACATAGTATCGATTAATAATAACTATGTCTGCTAAAAAATCTAAAAATTTTGTTTTTGCTTCTTGGAATGTATTATAAACATGCTTTCCATTAAAACTTCTCTACTCCCTCAGAACTATACCCTAACAAAGTAGCCTCATATTCATCTCCTAGTTCATTATCATCATTCAGTTGAATCAGCCACTCCTTAATAGTTTTTAATTTTACAATTGATACATAGAAGGTTTGAAATATTCTGTTTGGTAGATAAAAGAGATTGTATTCATTGTCACTTGCATCTATATAATAAATCTTGTTTAGCTCTGAAGAAAAATTTATTTTTCCTTTAGCCCTAGAATCAACCGAATAAAAGTTATCGAGTTGTTCTCTAGTTAAGTATTCTTTTAATATTTCAATATCTTCTATATCATTTATTAAAGTCATCAGTGGGAATTCAAAATTTGTAACTCCTCTTTTAACAAATATTGCAAAATATAGCTGTGCTAACTCCTTATTACTAATTTTACAATATTCTAAAATAACCCCTCTTTCATTTAGTGAAATAAAAAATTCGTCTTCTCTTTTTTCTAGAATATAAATAATATCCACATTATCATATGCCTGCAACTTGTTATTTATTGAAACAATTTCGACATTGCTGATAAATCTTTTCAAACTTACAATATATTCATTATCAAACATTATAATTTCCTCAAATAACCAAATTCTATTAGTTTTTTAATAATAGCTGTCTCATCAGAAGGGATAGACATTATCTGTTTAGCAAAGAATGGATCTAATTTAAACTGTATTCCTCCTCCTGGTTGATCAAACCACGGGGCTATTTTTCCTTTTAAAACAGGTAAATCCATTAATATTTCATATTGATTATAGTTCTTAAAATCCGAGTTTGGAGACATTGCCCTCATCTCTTTGGATTCACCGATATTTCCAAAAAAGTGTCCATAATCAGAACCAAATCGATCAATTTTATCTCCAGGAGATAGGGTTGTCTTTTGATATTCACCTTTTACAAAGCCATCAATATTTGGATCACCTTTTTGTCCTGGCCAGTTCTCACTACCTGTAAGTTGATCAAAATATTTTGGATTATCATACACTGCCTTATTTTCAAGATATAGTTTTGAATTAACTGGTCTTTCCCAGGATAACAGTTTAACACGATCTTGAACCATTATACCTGATTCCGCATACTCATGCCATTGAAGATATCTCTGACGGTCCATTGGATCCATACCCATCAAGGTTTTCTGGAATTTCTCCTTCGCCAGATACTGGTCAAAGTTACTGGATTCCCTCGCAAGCCTACTTTCTTCCAGATTCTTCAGAATCTGCTCGCGGTTATACTTCGGTGCTTCGACATCTACTTTCACCTTATTGAGACTAAACTTGCTGGCTGCTGAGGAGACCGCATAACCTCCTACGATATTCCCGATAAAGTTTGCGGTTTGGGCGTCTTCCTCACTACCACCTAGGAGCTTGGTCCCGTGATAGGCAAACTGACCCGCTGTATAGGCGCCTGCTTCCCCTATCGCAAACTGGGTCAAGCCCTTGACAACGCTCTGAGTCTGCCCTATGGGAATCATGATAGAACTCGCTGTCACAAAGATCCCACCAACCTGATGATACAGCTTGTCATTCCCCATGAAAAGCGTATCTCGGATGCGATTATAGGATTTCGTATGAATATCCCCTGCATTCCCAAGTTGAATGTTATGAATCCCTTCCCCTGCATTAGACGCCCCATAAGCCGCTGTTCCAATTCCTGCGGTTAAGCCAGCCCCAACAACCAAGGGTGTCGCTGCCCCCATAGTTGCCCAAATCGCTAAAGCACCAATCGCAACGGTCAC
>NZ_RJNR01000009.1:0-72345 GCF_003942685.1 Streptococcus mitis
AATTTCCTTAACAGGTGTTACATTAACCGGAACTTCTACTGTAATCACTTTTCCATTTGGTAATTCTACCGTTACTTTAACTGGATCTTTCTTACCTGGTGTTGTTAAGTCTGGAATGTTTTCAACATTTGTGATCTTGCCACCTTCTGGAATCTTGATGCCTTTTGTGTAATCCTCTGGTGTTAATGGGGTCTTAGTTACTGGAGTTTCAATTTCCTTAACAGGTGTGACTGTTACTGGGACTTCTACTGTAATCACTTTTCCATTTGGTAATTCTACCGTTACTTTAACTGGATCTTTCTTACCTGGTGTTGTTAAGTCTGGAATGTTTTCAACATTTGTGACCTTGCCACCTTCTGGAATCTTAATTCCTTTAGTATAATCCTCTGGTGTTAATGGGGTAGAGGTGACTGGTGTCTCAATCTCTTTAACAGGTGTTACAGTTACTGGAACTTCTACTGTAATCACTTTTCCATTTGGTAATTCAACCGTTACCTTAACTGGATCTTTCTTACCTGGTGTTGTCAAGTCTGGAATGTTTTCAACATTTGTGACTTTACCGCCTTCTGGAATCTTAATTCCTTTAGTGTAATCCTCTGGTGTTAATGGGGTAGAGGTGACTGGTGTCTCAATCTCTTTAACAGGTGTTACATTAACTGGAACTTCTACTGTAATCACTTTTCCATTTGGTAATTCAACCGTTACCTTAACTGGATCTTTCTTACCTGGTGTTGTCAAGTCTGGAATGTTTTCAACATTTGTGACCTTGCCACCTTCTGGAATCTTGATGCCTTTAGTGTAATCCTCTGGTGTTAATGGGGTAGAGGTGACTGGTGTCTCAATCTCTTTAACAGGTGTTACAGTTACTGGAACCTCTACTGTGACTACTTTACCATTTGGTAATTCAATCGTTACCTTAACTGGATCTTTCTTACCTGGTGTTGTCAAGTCTGGAATGTTTTCAACATTGGTCACTTTTCCACCTTCTGGAATCTTAATTCCTTTAGTATAATCCTCTGGCGTTAATGGGGTAGAGGTGACTGGTGTCTCTATTGAGACTGGAACGACTTCTACTACGTTAACAGGTACAGGTACCTCTTTAGTCGCAACTACTTTACCATCTTTCACATACTCTACCACTACTGTCGCTGGGATTTGTACACCAACTGTTGCTGTAGGTGGTACTGTTCCTGTTTTAACTTCTGTAACTGTTACAGTAACTCCTGATGGAAGCCCCTTCACGTTATTAGCTGCTTTTTCAGCCTGTTCTTTAATAGCTTTTTCTAGTTCTTGCTTATCACTATCTTTAAGAACTGTTACACCTTCTGGGGTTACTTTTGGTAATACTGTCACTGGGACTTTTACTGTCTCTTCACCATTTGCATACTTAACTTTAGTTGGTACTGTTACATCGGTTGCTCCAACTTTATCCTTTGTATCTGGTAAATCAGCTTCTGTTGGATCTTGTACTGTTCCACCTTGTCCTGGTGTTACTGCATCTTTTACTTTAGCTATTTCAGGTTTGTCGCCTTCAACAACGTATACTTGATCAGCATTTGAACCAACGACATTTACAGTAATTTCTGCATCTTTTGTATACTTAACGCCATCTACTGTATAGGTTACTGGGACTTTTACAGTTCCTTTGTTTGTTCCTGCTTCCGATGTAATGGTTGCAAGCACTTCTTCTGTAATCGCTCCAACTTCTACATCTTTGGCACCATCTGGTAATTTAGCTTTGAAATCTGCTGAGTTTGCTACTTCTTCTGCTTTAGCTTTAGCTACTTCTTTAACTTTATCTGTAGTTTCACCTTTTGGTACCGTTACTTCACCTTTAGCAACTGGCAATACTGTCACTGGCACTTTCACTTGTTCTGGAGCTTTAATTCCTTCGTAAGTTACTGCTACCGTTACTTCTTTCTTACCTGTTGTTTTTGTTAGGTCTTCTGGAATTACAGGATTACCTTTAGTTCCATTAGATCCTGGTGTTACTGCATCTTGAACAGTTTTAGCTTCTACTGTATCACCTTCAAAGACTACCAATGGTTTTGATGTTGAACCAACTACCGTTACCGGAACTTCTACTTCTTTAGATCCAACTACACGGCCTTTATCATCAGTATATTCAATAACTACCTTAGCTGGTTTTTGTTCTCCTGTAGCAGTTGTTTCAGGTTTTTCTTTCACTTCTTTAACAGTTACTGTTACACCTGCAGGAATATTATCTTTTGGTAATGCATCCACCACTTCTTGAGCTTTTGCTTTAACCATTGCTTCTAAATCTGTACTATCTTTAAGTACTGTTACTCCCGTTGGTTTAACAACTGGTAATACTTTAACAACCGTAGGGACTTCTACAAGTTTATCTTCACCATCTTTCGCAACTACTGTTACTTTCTTATCTCCAGGTGTTGTTGTGTCTACATCACCATCTTTATAGGTGAACTTAGTTCCGTCTGGATATTGATCAGGATTAATGCTTTCAGATGGATCTGGTTGTGTATTTTGAGGATTTTCAAATACATATTGCACTTCAGGATCTACTACCACAACTTTAGCTGGAACTTTAACAATCGTATCTTCACCAACTTTAGCCACAACGACTACATCTTTCTCTCCCGATGTAGTTGTATCTACTGGAGTTTCATAAGTAAATTCCGTTCCATCTGGATATTCACCCGGTGTGATACTTTGTTTAGCTTCTGGTTGTTTATTAGCTTTATCAGCTACAACAAATTGTGGAGTGCTATCAACTACACGAACAGTTGCAGGTACTTCTACAAGTACTTTATCCCCCTGTTTAACCACTACAGTTACTTTCTTATCTCCAGGTGTTGTCGTATCAATTTCTTCTTTGTACTCATATGTAGCATCGTCTGGATAGTCTGCTGGGTCAATATTATCTTCTGGAGACGGTTGTTTCTTGTCTGCACTTACTGGGACAATTTGTGGATATCCTGCAACAACTTTAATCGGTACATTAACAGTTTCTTCACGTTTATTATCCCCTGAACCGTATGTCACTGTCACAGGAGCTGTTAATGTGTCATCCCCAACTTTATCAGTTGTATCAGGAAGTTTAGTTTCATCTACTGTTTTCTCATTTCCTTTAGTAGTAACAGCATCTTTTAATTTTTCTGAAGATGGTTTATCTCCTTCTACTACATAAACAGGTTTTGCAGTTGAAACTTGTGGTTTAACTTTAATTGTAAACTCTTGATCTATTTCTTTCTTAGTATCAAACGTTGGATCCTGATCAAATGGATTATCTACAACATCATATCCCATAGATTTCAAAACATCAACACGTGCTTGAACTTTTTCTTCTGGAATTTTATCTCCTGATTTACCAGTAAGATCATCAATATTATATTTCGTATCTAATGGTGTTTCAACACCTTTATCATCTACAGAAACAAATTTAACTTTTGCTTTTTGATTGTCTTTTTCATAGGTAATCTTGATATTTGCTTTTGGATCCGTAATTTTTGGTGGTTTATATCCTTCTTCTGGTTTAGCAGGATTTACCGGTTCTAATGGTGTTCCATTTCCATCTTTTGGAGTATATCCATCTTTATGAGGAATAATTTGTGTAACTTCACCAGTCTTGGTTGGATCATTTGGATCGTTAGGGAATGGAATCGGATCTCCATCCTTACCAGTGGTTGGATCAACAGGAATCCAGCTTCCAATCTTCGTATAAGTAACTTTATCCGTTTCATCAGGGATTACTTTTGTATCTTTTGCAGGGGTTGTTGCTTCTTTAGCTGGAATTTCTTTTTTATCAGCAATATATCCTGGTAGAACATCTACTCCAACTTTATCCCATGTTTTATTTGGACTTTCCCAATCAGTATAGCTTACTTCTTTTGTGACAAGATTAACGGTTGCTTTTCTTGTGAATGGCACCGTTTGAACAGTATCATCCTTAGCTTTTTCTTCAGCTGCTGTATCTGAATCTTTCTTCACATATGAAATCACACGTTTAGCTGTTGTATTCAAGTCAGATTCAGCTAATCCCTCAGGCCATTTAAGTTCTGGTGTATCCCCATTTGGATCTACTGGACTATCTTTTTCATGTGGTGTTGATGAAGGTACTTCAATGATTCTAGGTTTAACCACAATTTTAAATGTTTGAGAAGGTGCTGATGAACCATCTGTTGGGTTAATATCTTCCTTGTCATCAAAAAGTGGGTGATGATTATCCTGAGTATTATAGTCATCACTTTCTACTTCATAACCTTGGTTCTTAAGTTCTTTGATTTTGTTGTCAATATCTGTATTTGCTGGTAATTCTGAACCAGATTTACCAGTTAAATCAAAACTAGAAACCACTTCATTTGCGGCTCCATCTACTTTCTTCTCAATCACTACTTTAGATGTTTGAGTAGAAGGTGTATATGTAATTGGTGATTCCCCAAATTTATCCGTTGGTGTAAATCCATCTGGAACTTTATAGCCTTGAGTTGGATCATTTGGATTTTTCGGTGTCAATTCTTGTCCATTATATACTGGAGTATAACCTGGAACATATGGAATTGTTATTGTGTTAAAATCACCTGGAACTGTTGGATCATTCGGGTTATTTGGATAAGAAATCTTATCTGGCGCTCCTTGTGGTTTCTTACCTGCTGGATAGTTTGGTACAAATGAACCAATTTCTTTATAAAGAACTTTCTTCACTTCAGAAGTTGCTGTTCCATTTTGTGCTGGCTTAGGAGCATCTTTTTCTGGAACAAGTTTATCCGCATTATCCACTAATAAATAATTATTAATAACTGGAGATTCAACTGAGTTATACTTGCCATTAGTACCATCTGCTTTAGCATCAGTTAGTTTATCCGCTTCATTGTAAACTTCCCAATCAGAGTAAGTTACTTCTTTTGTTTCAGGATTAACTGTTGCTGTACGTTTGTAAGTTACTTTTTGCACCTTTTCAGCATATAAAGGAGTAGCATTATCTTTGTTTGCATCTTCTTCTTTTAGATACTTAATTGTACGTGTAACCTCTTTAACTAAGTCCTCACGAGTAACTCCTGCTGGATATTTACCAAGATTTTCATCTCCTTCTTTTACAGGTGTATCTGCTGTTTTTGGAGATACTGGAGCTGTTGTGCTTGGATTTGTTGGATCAGTTGTTACTGTAGGATCTACTGTAATTAAGTCTAAGACATGAACAGTGACATTTGCTTCTGTTGATTTCTTACCTTCACTATCAGTTGATTGAACTTTTACAGTGTAATCTCCAACTTTAGTTGTATCTAGATTACCTGCATCACTTACTGCAATTGTTGGTTTAGTAGAATCAACACCATCACGATCATCTTCTAAGTCAGTTGCAGATGGTTTCGCTTTTTCTAGAACTTTATCATTATTCCATTTGTCAGCTTCTTTTGTTTTATAAACATATAAATCTTTTTTCTCAACTGCTACTGTTGGAGCTTCGTTTAGAACATTAGCATAAGCTGGATCTGATTCGTTACCTGCTTTGTCAAGCACAGTAACTTTGATACGTTTGTCAGGATTTGTTGTCTCATTCGCTTCTGTCAAATCTGTTCCTTTTGGAACTGGTACAACTAATTTACCATCGCGTACTTCAACTTTTGTTTCACCAATATACCAACCATCTTCTTTTTTATTTAAAGTAATTGGAGTTTTACTATTTGGTAACGTAACTTTCATTGAAGTTACTCCACCAATAGCTTCTTTAATATTGTCTACCTCAGTATCAGCATCACGGTCCGTTCCATTGTTTCTATCATTGTCAGCGATATCTTGTTTTTCTCTAGGTACATCTGTTAAATTAGTATCTTTTTCTGTTGGGACAGAAATTAATAATTCTGTTGGTTGATTTTTATCAGTTTTTTCTCCATTAATGCTATCAGTATGAACTGGTTCCACAGTAGGAGTTACTGGTTTAATCGTATCGATGTAAATTGTTTTGTTGTAGTAGTAATCTGGATTGTCTGTATTTCCTAGAGCATTGAATGTATTTCTATATGGACTATTTGGATTTACAACACCTGTATTTTCTAATACTCTGTTGCCTTGTAAATCTGTAAATCCTTCTTTAATTTCTGCAGTTACCTTAAAAGTAGCTGTCCCTTTGAAATTTTTTGCCGTTGTGAAATCAATACCGAATGTTCTTGTCCCATTCTTTGCTGGTTCTGAATCCCCTGCATTGAATTTCAATCTAAGCGTTCTTGTAGCTTCATCATACGATACGACTTGGAAAGGACCAGGCCAATTCCATTCATTTGCTTTTTTTAGAGAATCTTTTAATTCGACACCTTCAGGAATTTTAATTGTGTATTCATAAGCACCGTACGTTGGTAACCCACCAACGTTTTTCACAGTAACTCTTAATTGACCGGATTCTTTGTCTTTATAGAGAGTGTCTTCTCCATAAGAGGATGTAGCATTATTACGAACAACATCTGTTGTCATTTCTAATGCAGCACCAACAGCTAAGTTGACCCCACCTACAAAATATCCATCTTCAATTTCTGATTTACCATTTACTGGATAGGTCTTTTTAAATGCTGGTCCATCCTCTAGTGCCTTAATTGTTATTTTAATTTTTTTAGTCGTATTTGGAGTATTAATAATCGTTCTCCAGAATCCGAAACCATTACCATTCCCTCCATCACCATACGGAGTTGAAACGTGTGTTGTTTCACTATTATTATTCGCATCTTTCAGTGTTGTTAAAACTTCACCTGTGTCTGCATCTGTAACGGTAATTTCTACTTTTTCACCAGTACCAGCAGTACCCATATTCCCATAGGCACCACCTGTTAGAACACTTAGGTATAATCTAGAGTTCGGATTAACATTAAATTCTTTCGAAATTTGTGTACCTTTCTTATTTAATTGAATATAATAATCTTTCCCTACAGCTGAATGTGCTGCATTATTTAAAGGAACACCAGGTACACTTGAGTAGTTAACACCATTTGCATAGTTTTGATTAGCTTTATTTGGAGCTAAAGGATTTCCTGGAACGGGAGTATCGTTATATTGTCTCTCAATACTTCCATTATTATCGTAAACTTTAGATGGCTTAGGATCAAATCCAGCAGGTCTATCCGCTGCAACTTCTGTTGGAGCTTCTGGTTTAATCGCTGTTACATAATTATTTGTCCCTTCTATTTTCCATCCATCAATTTCATTTTCAATTCTCTTTTCTTTCCAATTATAAGTAATTTTACCAAGTTTTACTGGAGCTGGATTTGGAGAACTAGTACTATTTCTTGAATATTGATTTTCAACAGTAGCAGATTTTGTTTCAACATCTGGAGTATTAAAATCAATATCTCCAAATTGATTTTTCAAACTTGAAATAACGTTATCTACTGGGTTAGCTCCTACCCCTCTTTTATTATTACTAGTAGGACCTTCTGCTGCTTGTTCTCCTACACCAGTAGGAGTCGCTCTAAACCCACTTTCCCCTTTACCAGGAATTGCTTTTCCGTTTCGTGGATCTTGGTTTTTATTTGTTTTTTCTACTTTAGCTTCTGTTTCTGATTTATCTTCTACAGTAGGAGACACTTTTGGCATACTCTCAATTACAAAAGCCTTTTCTCCTAATCTTGCAACAGTTTTATCTACCTCTACCTGAGTTGCTTTATCATTTGCTGATAAAGCTTGAGCTTCTAATAGTGTTGCCTTTGCATCCTCAATAGTTTTTGATGTTTTATTACTAATTTCAACTTTATCGATAGCTGATTGAATACGTGAAATCGCTTCTGATAACTTACTGAAGTCTACCTTTGCAATATTTTCTGGCGCTAGCTTATCTTCATTAACTAAAGCTTCAGCTGAAGTTACTACTGGTTTAGAAACTGGATCTTTAGAAGGAATTTCTTTTCCCTTAGCATCAGAGCTCGCAACATTCTCTTCGTGATTTAAGCTTTCTTGAGATGGCGATGACTGTGGATTAGACAAATTTGAGCTCGTTCTTGCATCGTTTCCTTGAATAGTATCAGCTTTTGCAGTGGCTCCACCTCCAAACATCATAAGCGCAGCAATTGCTACCGATGCTGCACCGAAACTATACTTTCGGATTGAAAATCGTTGAACTTTTTGTCCATGATATTTTTTTGTTCGTGAGTACATTACTACTCCTTTGCTTATATTTTATTTACATCAAGAAAAGTCAGTAAGACCCTCAAATTGATACCAAGAAAAGTCCCGACTTCACCTATTGTATAATAAACATAATAACCCTATCTGCTCATTATGTCAAGTGATTCGATATTTTAATTAATGTAAATATATAAAAAAGTAAAGATAATTAATAGATTCAGAAATATGATTAACAACTCTATAACAACTTTCAAAAAAAGATTAAAAATTACTTCATAATTTACATAGAAAAAGGAGCGGATATGATATCCTACTCCTTATTCTTATCAGAAAATCTAATTAGAATTAGTCTTCTTTTTTCTTTCGAGCAACAAGTCCAAATCCACACAATACTCCAAGAAGTCCAAGTGCTGCTAGGCGAGCATTGTCTTCTGTACCAGTGTTTGGAAGTTCAGCTTGTCCTTTAGCTTCTGATGAAGCTGCTTGAGCTTGTGGTGCTTCACCATTTACTGGTGCCGATGGCATCGTTGGAGTTTCTGGACCCGCTGGGTTAGCCAGATTAGCCGGATTAGGCGGTGTTGCTGGGTTAGCTGGTGTTGTTGGCTGACTTGGGTCTGTAGGAACTACTGGAGTTTCTGGTTGACTTGGGTCTGTCGGTTTCACCGGACTTGTTGGATTTGTTGAAGGTCTTGCTGGAGAAGCTGGTTGAGATGGAGTGAGTGAGCCTCCATTTGTAGTACCTTCTTTGACTTCTTTATAAACGTAAGTTACTTCTGTTGTTCCTTCTGTTACTTTACCATTTTCATCGCCTTTAGTTGAAGTTGGTACTAATACGTATAGTTTTCCATCTTTAGTAGTGATTGTAGCTGGTTTGTTGTCACTTGTGTCATATGCTGAGCTTACTGATCCGTCTGTAGTATCTTTAACGTCTTCTGCGATTGTGTTACCCGCTTCGTCTACATAATGAACGACGACGTTTCCTTTTACTTCTTTGTACACATATGTTACTTCTGTTGTTTTACCTGCTTCAACACTTCCGTTTTCGTTACCTTTAGTTGATGCTGGTACTAATTCGTATACTCTTCCTTCTGCAGTTGTAATACGAGTTGGTTTCATATCGTTATCAGTAGTGTTGTACGCAACACCGGGTTTACCGTCTTTAGTATCAACAGCGTCAGTTTGGATTGTGTTTCCAGCTTCGTCTACATAATGAACTACTACTTGTCCTGCTTTTTCGTAAACGTAAGTTACTTCAGTTTTACCTTCTACTACGTCTCCTGTTTCAGGTTTAGAATCGTCTTTAACAGCTTTTTCTGTTAAGTAATATTTAACACCATCTTTTTCGATTGTTGCTGGTTTATTGTCAGTTGTATCGTATTTAGCGTTTAGAGAAGCACCTTTAGTATCTTCTTTATCTTCAGCAATGACGTTACCTTCTGTGTCAACGTAGTGAACTACTACATCTCCAGTTACTTCTTTATAAACGTAAGTAACTTCTGTTGTTCCTTCTGTTACTTTACCAGACTCTTCACCCTTAGTTGAAGTCGGTACAAGTACATATACTTTACCATCTTTTGTAGTGATTGTAGCTGGTTTGTTGTCACTTGTATCATATGCTGAGCTTACAGATCCGTCAGTCGTATCTTTAACATCTTCAGCGATTGTGTTACCCGCTTCATCAGTGTAGTGAACTACTACGTTTCCTTTAACTTCTTTGTACACATATGTTACTTCTGTAGTTTTACCTGCTTCAACATCTCCAGTTTCGTTACCTTTAGTTGATGCTGGTACTAATTCGTATACTTTTCCTTCTGGAGTAGTGATACGAGTTGGTTTCATGTCCTTATCAGAAGTATCGTATTTAGCTCCTGGTTGACCATCTTTTGTATCAACAGCATCTGCTTGAAGAGTGTTTCCAGCTTCGTCTACGTAATGAACAAGAACGTTTCCTGCTTTTTCGTATACATAAGTGATTTCTGTAGTTCCTTCTACAACAGCACCGTTTTCTGGCTTAGAACCGTCTTTCAATTCTTTAGCTGTCAAGTAGTAAACTTGTCCAGCTTTTTCAAGTTTAGCTGGTTTGTTGTCAGTTGTGTCATATTTCTCACTTAGTGATCCATTTTCTACATCTTTCGTATCTTCAGCAAGTGTGTTTCCTTCTGTATCAACGTAGTGAACGACGACATTACCAGTGATTTCTTTGTAGACGTAAGTTACTTCTGTAGTTTCTCCAGCTTTAACTTTACCTGTTTCATCACCTTTAGTTGATTGAGGGATTAATTCGTATACTTTACCTTCTGGAGTAGTGATACGGTTTGGTTTCATTCCGTTATCAGCAGTGTTGTAGTCTGAGTTTGGTTTACCGTCTTTTGTATCAACAGCATCTGCTTGAATAGTGTTACCTTTTTCGTCAGTGTAATGAACGACTACTTGTCCAGCTTTTTCGTAAACGTATGTTACTTCTGTTTTACCTTCTACTACATCTCCGTTTTCTGGTTTAGAGTCATCTTTAAGAGCTTTTTCTGTTAAGTAGTAAACAGTTCCGTCTTTTTCGATTTTCTCTGGTTTGTTGTCAGTTGTATCGTATTTAGCGTTTAGAGAAGCACCTTTCGTATCTTCTTTATCTTCAGCAATGACGTTACCTTCTGTGTCAACGTAGTGAACGATTACATCACCAGTTACTTCTTTATAAACGTAGGTTACTTCTGTAGTTCCTTCAGTAACCTTACCAGTTTCAGCACCTTTAGTTGATGCTGGGACCAATTCGTAGACTTTGCCTTCTGGAGTCGTAATACGTTCTGGTTTCATTCCGTTATCAGAAGTATCATATGGTGTGCTAATTGATCCATCTGTTGTATCTTTAGCATCTTCAGCAATTTTATTTCCTGCCTCATCTGTATAGTGAACTACTACATTACCTTTTACTTCTTTATAAACGTATGTTACTTCTTTAGTTTGACCTGATTCTACAGTACCTGTTTCATCACCTTTAGTTGATGCTGGGACTAGTTCGTATACTTTTCCTTCTGCAGTTGTGATACGAGTTGGTTTCATTCCGTTATCTGCAGTGTTGTATTCAGAACCTGGTTTTCCATTGTCAGTATCTTTAGCACCTGAAGCAATATCTTTACCGTCTGCAGTTCCTACTAATGGAGTTCCGTCTTCTGTTTGGTAATTAACGATTACTGATCCAGCTTTTTCATAAACGTAAGTTACATCAGTTTTACCTTCAACTACGTTTCCAGTTTCTGGTTTAGAATCATCTTTAAGACCAGCTTTTGTAATGTAGTATACAGTTCCGTCTTCTGCAGTGATTTTTTCTGGTTTGTTATCAACAGCAGTATCATATTTTTCGCTTAGAGATGCACCTTTAAGGTCGTCTTTATCAGCTGCGATTTTGTTACCTTCTGTGTCAACATAGTGAACTACTACATCACCAGTTACTTCTTTATAAACGTAGGTTACTTCTTTAGTTTCTCCAGCAACAACTTTACCAGTTTCTTCACCTTTAGTTGCTGTTGGTACTAATTCGTATACTTTGCCTTCTGCAGTTGTGATACGAGCTGGTTTCATTCCGTTGTCAGAAGTATCATAATCTGATCCTGGTTTTCCATCTACAGTGTCTTTAGCACCTGAAGCTACATTTGCACCAGCTGGGTCAACACCTACTAATGGAGTTCCATCTTCTGTTTGATAGTTAACGACTACTTGTCCAGCTTTTTCATAAACATAAGTTACTGTAGTTGTACCTTCAACAACATCTCCAGTAGCTGGTTTAGAATCATCTTTCAATTCTTTAGCTGTTAGGTAGTATTTAACACCGTCTTTGGTGATTTCAGCTTTTTTGTGGTCTGCTGTGTCGTATTTAACGTTTAGAGAAGCATCTGTTTCGTCTTTTTCGTCTTCTGCGATTACGTTACCTTCAGTATCTTCATACTTAACGACAACATTACCTTTTACTTCTTTATAAACGTAGGTTACTTCTTTCGTTTCACCTGCAACAACTTTACCAGTTTCATCACCTTTAGTTGCTGTTGGTACTAATTCGTATACTTTACCTTCTGCAGTTGTAATACGGTTTGGTTTCATTCCGTTGTCTGCAGTGTTGTAGTCAGTTCCTGCTTTAGCGTCTGTAGTGTCTTTAGCACCCGAAGCAATATCTGTACCGTCTGCAGTTCCTACTAATGGAGTTCCGTCTTCTGTTTGGTAGTTAACGATTACTGATCCAGCTTTTTCATAAACGTAAGTTACTGTTGTTGTTCCTTCAACAACATCACCAGTTGCTGGTTTAGAACCATCTTTCAGTTCTTTAGCTGTTAAGTAATATTTAACACCATCTTTCTCGATAGATTCTTTTTTGTGGTCAGCTGTATCGTATTTAACATTTAGAGAAGCATCTGTTTCATCTTTTTCGTCATCAGCAAGTGTGTTACCTTCAGTATCTTCATACTTAACGACAACATTACCTTTAACTTCTTTATAAACGTAGGTTACTTCTTTAGTTGTTCCTGATTCAACCTCACCTTCTTCTTCACCTTCAGTTAAGTCTGGAACTAATTCGTATACTTTGCCTTCTGCAGTTTTAATACGAGTTGGTTTCATTCCGTTGTCTGCAGTGTTATAAGCTGTACCTGGTTTACCGTTATCAGTATCTTTTGCACCTGATTCTACAGTTTTACCAGCCCCATCTTCGTCTACTACTGTTCCGGCAAGTGGAGTTCCATCTTCAGTTTTGTAGTTAACGATTACTGATCCAGCTTTTTCATAGATGTACGTTACTTTTGTAACACCTTCTACTACTGTTCCTGTTTCAGCTGGTGATGTAGTTTCTGTATCATTTACGGATGTCATAGTGTTTGCTTCGTTTAGGTAGTAAACATTTCCTTGTGCATCTGTAAGTTTTTGAGGTTTTTCAGTTTCATTTTCTTTAGTGTTGTAAGGTACGTTTTTAGAAGCTGTAGTACTACTTACAATTACATCATTTCCATCAGCATCAACATAGTATTTCTCAGTTACTACTTCAGCTACTGTTTCAGGAGTATCAGTGTAAGGAGCTTTTAATTCTGTTCCGTCTTCTGTTTGGTAGTTAACGACTACAGAACCTTTTTTCTCGATTTCACGAGTTTTTTCTTCTGCATAAGTGTAAGTGATTGTTGTAGTACCACTTGCTAAACGGTATGCACGAAGAGGAGTGATTTCGTCACGATAAGAGTACTCTTCAACTTCCGGCGAAGGATCAGAAAATTTAAGAAGAAAATCATTACTATCTTCTATAGTACTTGTTTCTTGATCAGTAACGCTTGCTATATCAGCTGTTATATCACTTGTAGGTCTTCCTTTATCATCAACTTGATCTCCCTTATCAGCACTAATCTCCAGAGGACCACCAGTTTTTGCCGCTATTCCTAAAGTAATATATCGTTTGAAATTAAGAAGGTTATCTTCAAATCCTTTTTCTTGAAGATATGCAAGATAGCTTTTTACAAGAGTTTTGTTTGCTTCTCCTGTTAAAGTATCTGGAGCCGCTTTAAAGTTTTGTACCATTGCATATGTTCTATTTAAAGTAGCCCCAGTTCCATCTTTATCATCTGCTACATTATCACTAGATGACAATTGTATCTGTGCTGTTAAAGAGAAACTCTCAGTTTTAGCTGTTACATAGGTATTTTTCTCAAGAACGAAAACGTAGTCTCCTTCTTTGATGCCACCATCCGCAGTTACGTTAGCTGAAGTGAAGTTTTTCGCTGTTGCTTCTCCAGCTTTGAAAGCTTCTATCATCTTAGCATCAGAAGTGATTGCACCTGAATCAGCTTGTACATATTTACCATATGTTCCTTTTCCAGTTTGTTCAACAATCCAAGCTTTTCCACCGGGTTTTACAGTATCATAAGTGATTTTACCTTCTGCGTTACTTAACCCTTCTGGAGTCAATTTCGCAGTTACATCACCTAGAGTTGTGTCAGAGTACACTCCTCCACCGTTTCCAGTAGTTTCAACCTTAGGTTCTCCGATTAGGTGGTAAGTCTTCCCATCTTTTTCGATAGTTTCTTTCTTACCATTTTCTTTAGCATCGTTTAGGTCGCTAGCTTCTGCATCACCACCTGTAGTTCCTTTGAAAACTTCTCCTGATTTACCGTATACATCGTAATCTGTAGAGATTGTCTTGTTATCACCAGAGTCTTGGTTTTTGTTTTCTTCTAGTACAGTATTACCGTCAGCAGTTACATATTTGTAATCTACTTTTCCAGTTTTTGTAATTTCTTTTGTTCCTGTATCAGTTGGATCAGTTGAAAATTGCATACCTGCATCTGGGTTCTGAATATTAGCTGTATCTACAATCACTGACCCCTTATCATTTGAGATCGTTGTTGTGTTGTCACTGTTCTCTGTCATTGCCGCTTCAACTGTCTGCGTTCCAGCAGCCATTGCAAGGGCTGCACCAACAATCAGAGCAACTGTACCGATTTTGACTGAGTCTGAACGACCGTCTTTAAACTTACGGATGGAAAATTTTTCCTTTTTATTTATAAACATCCTTAGCATCCTTTATCTTTATTTTTTTGTATGATTTTCAAAGATTGTTATATTATTATAGCAATAACAATTGATAAACCTGAAAACCCGACACTTCTATTTTAACACTTTAAAACCCCCTATACAAATAATCTCAATACTTTTTGATCATTCAAACTATAGTTTTTCGCTATATTTATATATAAAAAATCCATACAGATGTATGGATTTACATATTTAAAAATATACATTTATACTACCAGCCAAGTGAAACTATTTCAAACTGACAACCTAATCGTCGCAATTCTTTTTGACGGTCCTCATAGTAGGGGAGAGAAATACCTGTGATGGTCACATGGGGCAGGTCTTTCAAGTGCAGGCTGACGGATGAGGTAAAATGATAGACATGAACGAACTCGTATTCTTGAAAGAGTTGGGCTAGAACATCTTCAAAGATCAGTTCCGTCTCCAAGTAACTCACATCAGGGATAGTGAAGGTTTCCTTGGGATGGGGTAGATAGAGGTCAATGGCTAAGGCCTTGGCATAGGTGCTGATAAAGCGGATGGATATCTGATCGTCCTCTTCAGAGAACTTTTGCCCCAACAGGACCTTGACCGTCTTACCATTTGAGACGGGTGCTTGTGGCAGGTCAAAAAAATGCTCCAGATAAACTAGCTTTTCTCTAGCCACGACATGGTAGTCACTGCGATAGAGGGTATAGTGCTTTTCCGTCCGCTCAATCAAATCATCTCTAGTCAAGCCCAAAGGCCCCACCTGACTGGGTTGAAGAGGGAGGGCATACATACCCAAGGGGTAAATATCCGCATAGCCATCATCAAAACTCATGAGGTGTTGGTAGGTCGAACTAGCAACCAAGTCCAGAATCAAGCTATTGTCAAAGCTAGCATAAAAGATGGTGTCATAGTCTCCCGCCAGCTCCTGACAAATCTGAGCCAAGTCCGCTGCCGTCTGAGGATAGTAAACATGATCAAAATCCTTAGCATAATGCTCTTGTCGGGCATTTTTGACAGGACTGACATAAAGGCTGACAAAATCCTGATTAGGATAGAGTCCCTTGATATGCTGGGCAATCTTGGCCTGCAAGGGCGTTGTGGCAATGATGAGGTGTTTCATCTCTTTGATTCTCCTAGGTGGTGATGGTGCAGCAAGGTCTCAACGACTTCAAAGTCCAAGGCATCGTCGATATCATAAGAATAGAGTTTGGGCATTTCATAGGCTACTGTCTTATCAGTATAAAAGGTCTCATCTCGTAGGTAAAGGTCCTTGCGAGAAATCCAGATACTACCGTTGGGATAGTAATAGACAGGCTCTTTTTGCCGAGCATAGTGCTTGGAAACCTGAGGGGGACGGATAAATGACGACTCCGCAAACTTCAAGAAAAGACTACGACTCTTGTCCGCCTTAACACAGGAAATCAAATGGTCGGCGCCAGACTGACAGTAGAGCTGGTAGGACTCTATAAGATGCTCCACCTCTCTCAAGGGTGAGGTCACCTGTAGATTCACAAAGACCTGCTCTTCCTCAAAGGGCTGTAAAAAGTCTCGTAAGGTTTCTAAACTAGAGGTTGTTGCCAAAGCCAATTCTTTTGGTCTGTGGACACAACGAATCTCTGGATAGGCTTGACGACAGAGTTCTAGATAGGCTAGTGAGTCTGAGGATACCCAGATATCACTAAATAGCTTGGAGGCTAGAGCGACTTCTATGGTATAGAAAACCAAGGGTTTGCCTGCAAGCGGTTTGATATTTTTATCCACTAAGCCGCGTGACCCCGAACGGATCAAAATGACGGCTATGGGTTTAGATGTTACTTTCATATAGTCTTCCTAGAATTGAGATAAAAAGGGCAGATAGGGTAGTGATGATGCTATTTAACCAGGGATTGGGGTTAGCAAAAAGGCCACTGTAATGATAGAGAACCAAGGCTCCTAGACTAAAGACCAGATAGATTTGGGCTAACTGTAAGTTCGGTCTTTTGAGGAGTAAGACCAAGAGGTACAAACCACCAATCACACCCAGTGTCAAGCCCATAAAGCCGTTAATCCATTCGTAGATGGAGTAGATTTCTGCATTCATGAGTAAGAGGCAGAGGAGCCAGGACAAGCCTGCTAAGGCAAAGGATAGGATACTTGGCGACCAGCGAATCTTTGTCCAAGCAAAATCCAACTTCAAGCAGGTCACGATTGCATTCATACTGGATGAAACTGTGGATTGGCCTGTTGCCAAGAGAGCCAGCATGATGAAGCCGCCAAACCAAGGTGCCAGACCCTCTCGAGCGTAAGCAATGAGGACAGGATTGGTCGATGTGGTGGTAAAATTTTCCTGACGAATTAAGCAGCCAATCAGATAGAGTAGACTAGCAATCCCAAAGGACAAGAGTCCCTGTAGCCAGTGAACGAATGCCAGCCGATTGAAACTTATCCTCTAAAAGATGATAGGCTGTCTCATAGTTTCCCTTTTGATAGAGGGGCAGAAAATAGCGATGAGCTAGTGGAATGGCTAGAAAGATGCCACACTGGGCAAACCAGAGATAGGACCTACCTGTATAGGCATTCCCCACCAGAGTCAGAAAGGAAATGGGGCTGAGTAAGGTCGCAAAGACTGAGAAGGCCAAAACCGTCACTGGAACAGCTTTCTTAACCTGATAATAGTCCTCTTCGCTCCCTTTTTTCCAATAGGCAATCCAGGAAATCAAGTAGAAATAGAGCAATAGGGTGACTAGAATTCCCAACATCCTAGAAGTTCCTATCTAATAGTTCTCTGTATATTTGAGCTACTTTTTCCAGAGAATAGCGAGAGGCTAAGGCTAGATTTTTTTCATTCGATAGATAAAAATCAGGCTCTTCCATCTCTTCTATCTTTTGAATCAACTCTGATTTGGTTTTAAACAAGTTGATGGCATTGGACTGGCCAGCATAGAAACGATGGGCAATCTCCACATCTGATAACAAGGCTAACAAACCTTGACTCAAGGCTTCAACACAGGCGTTGGCAAATAACTCTGTGTAACTTGCAGACAGATAGCATTGGTGCATATGATAAGGCACTTCGTTAACGATACCTTTAAAGTGAATGGTTGGCGGAAGATCATATTGATTCTGTAATTCTGCTAGACGTTCCTCTGAGCCACCATAAAAGGTAATCTGGGCCTTGGAGCCACGTTTGTAGAGTTCGATAAAAGCTTCAATGACAAGTTCAACGTTCTTACCTTCTCCCATATGACCCACCAAGCAATAGTCCAAAACAGGTCCGATTTTTCTTAGCTGACCTACTTTTTCTGTAAACATTGGTGGTAAAAACTTAGTGTCATACCCTTGTTTCGCCAAAGTATCAGTCAAAACTTCACTGGCAACTAGGTATTTGTTTGTCTTGCGCAGATTGGCGAGGCGTAAATCTCGCATGACATTTTCATGGACGACTTCATAATAATTTTTATCCGTGTTTTCCATGTAACGCCAAAGGCTGGGTTTGGGAACGATTTGTTGGTCACGGATGAAGAGGTCGGTCTGTTTTGCCCATTTGGCTAAGAACTTGACCAGCAAGTCCTCTTCAGAACGGATTTCTCCTCCTATGCGATAGATGTATTCTGGGTAAAAGATAGTGACAGGAGAAGGTTCTTTGAAGGGATCGATAAAGCGTCCTTCCAGGGCCAGTTCTCCATTTTCATGATACCAACGAAGTTCCTTTTCCTTGAAATCTTCAAACAAGAAGGGACCCTTGGTATAGTAATATCTCCCCGAGCCATCTCCTAGGGTAACAGAGGCCACAAAGCCATCTTCATTGAGCTCCACCTGATCTCCATCTGCTAGCGTTAGACTTTCTGGTCTCACTGATAAGTCTGCATGGCCTATATCTGAAAAACTATGCGGAACACAGAGCAATTCCTTTTCTAAAAATCCTAACTTAATCAAGTCTTTCTTCCAGTCAGGACGAAGCTGAGGACTCGAAACGAGGTGGACATACTCCAAACCTAGATGGCGTGCTATGCGGGCTCGATAGACCTGGGTACTCTCAAAGCCATAGCGATGGATTTCCTTGGCTGGATGAATGGTGACAATTCTCGACATGATGTAGACTCTTTCTCTCTTATTTTCTACTTACAAAGGAAAAACCACCCTCACAAAGAAGCGAGGGTGGTTTTTCCGTTACAATGCTTGGGGATTTCCTAGCAAGTTCCCCCTCAAAAGGACTTTATGCTATTCTATCACAAAGACTGACCATCTGCAAGGTGGACTGGTTTAGACAGGATAGCTTGGGGGAGTTTTCTTATTGTTTATAAATCGATTCTCTGAAATCATCTGTGCTACGTAGGTAGGCATTGTAGATTTTTTGTTTTAATAAGTGGACCCAACTTGCAGGAGCGTGGCTTGTCGTACGGTCAATGTTAGCCACATCTTTTGCCACTGCTTGATCGATGAGTTCTTGCATTTGAGCAGCTGAACGAATTGTAATCTCCTTGCTGCTGTTTGGTACACCAAGTTCATACTGAATAGTGATTGGTTTCAACTGGTCTTGCTTGCGAATACGTTTATTAAACATATCCTTCTTGAAATCAGCCCATGAACCATATTGGTTGGCAAAGACATTTTTCAAGACGAGACTATCAGTGATGAGGCCCACATCTTTCCTAAGCCAATCTGAATAGGTAATGTCCCCGTTTCGTTTAGCTTCTTCTGCATATTGGTTGGATACATATGGTAAGAACCCATCTTGATAACCTTTTTCTGCCAACAATTCGTAGGCTGTCTTTCTAAACATGATGTCACCAGGCGCACCCTTTGAATTACTGAGGGCAGCATAAATCGGTGAGAACATGCTGATCAGATGATAGCCATTACGAGTATAGTCGCTCTTATCACGGTAAGCCCGACGGTTGATGATATCATTGTCAATCAAGGCATCCAGACTGGTTAGTTTACTTACTTCAGCATCTGTCAATGGACGAACAGAGTTTCCAGCATGAGTTTGTTTATGGTACTTGTCCTCAATGTAGAAATTCTCTATTTTTCTAAACCATTTTTTCTTGACATCATTAGACTTAGTTAAAATGGCATTGGCTTCCATAGCATCCAAGGTATACAAGACATCGTACATACCGTGAACATACTCTTGCAAGGCTGCGGCTGATGTGAAGCGGCTTGTCGGGTCATAAGTATGCAAGCGAGTTGATGAATCCTTATCCCCTTTATAGAGAGTATTCAAGACAATAGCATCCTTATCTAGACTGTCAGCAGATTGCAACAGGCCTAAGGCATACAACTCTGCTCCCAATCCTTCACGACGACCTTTTCCTTCAAAGTAAATATGTCCGTCAGAATTATGAACCATTTCATGAGTATAGACTGATGTTCCGTATTTATCCAACAAGCGGTCGCTGACATAGTGGACCTCAGAACCGTTGGCATAGGCTCCAGCTCCCTTACTTTCCCCATACCACTTACCAGTTGGTCCAAAGAAGTTGTAGATAGAATCAATGGCCTTATCAGACAGGGTAGCCCAGTAATAATTACTATTGCTATCTTTCATACCAAAGCCATCTGAAACCATGACTGAACGGAAGAGTTTTTCTTTGTATTCTGGTGAAAGGAAGTGGTACCAGATATCGTAGTGGTCTCGTTGCCATTCAGCCGACTGGTCAACCTTAGCACGGACATACTGACGCAATTCTTCTCCTGATAAGACTGTATTATTAACACGGTCACGGTAGCGTTCATAGCCACCAAAGGCCAAGGTAGAAAGATTTGAAATCACATAAACATCTTCTTCTGGCAATGTTAATAAAGGTAGGAGCATGTTTTTTAATTTCCAACTTGGTGCCGTAATACGATCATAGACTCCCAGTGTATAGTTACTATCTGGTGTAGCTGACTCTTGTTTAGCACGCACTTCTGGAATCGCTGACTTACTCTCTACTATATAGGCCTTGGTATTCGTCTTCAACCATTCATTATTGGTTTTAGTTGGTAGGAAGAGTTTTCTGTAAGACTCTAGTAAATCCGTCACTGTCTTGCGACCTTTTGCAGGGGCCAGGGTTGTTTCATAGGCACTTATATTATTTGATGCCTTGAGATTTTCCATACCGCTCTGACCTAGGGCAATGATGGTATCCAAGGTTGAAGTTGTGCTATTGCCATCAAAGTCAAACTTATAGGTATTGAGATCCTTGGTATTGATGTGATCATAGTTGATATTGTACCAGCGATTGAGGTAAGTCAAACCAAGCAAGAAAGCTTCCTTGTTGTTTTTGATTTTTTCGCTGATGTAGGTTGCTACACTATCTCCCATCGTATTGATAGACTTGTCCATGGCTAGCACTTTACGGAGATGTTCGCCGATATTAGCCTTAACTTTTTCGAATTCTTTGTCCAAGTATAGCGGATCAAGCGACGCATCTGCCTCAATGCCCAGAACTCTTCTCATGGCTGCTGAGTCATATTCGACCCCTTGCAAATCTGCTAGGACCTGATCGGTCACTTTCGTATAGTCAGATAAAAAGGCTTCTGGTGTAAAGATAAAGTTTTTACTTGCTACGCTGTACTCTGCAATTTGTGTATTTTTGAAATCTTCTTTGTAGGTGACATCTAGATAACTGATTGTATTATCAGCAAAATGCAACATCAGTTTATTGATCGTTGCTTTATTGGCCTGAATATCTGTGATGATGTCATTGTCCTTCATTGGTACAACATCCAGCAATTCTGTAGTATAAAGCTTATCCGTAGGATCAACTTGATTTCCATAGTGAACCACTAGCTCTTTATTATAGAAAGGCATCAATTTCTCAATATTGTGATAAGCAACTTTTCGACTAGCTTGACCTTGGCTTAACTGAGTATAGTCCACACTGTGCTGATTGGCCTTGAGTGTTTGACCTGTATCGTTTAGTGTCACTGTCATCCCATAAGACTGAACCTTTTCTCTGGCCTGGTCTTGGGTGATTGGGGCCGCATAGAGATCAGCCTTCTTGTTCTCAACAGCAGTGCTGGCATCTTTGATGTCCGCTCCCCTGTACTGGTCTCCTGTGATGGCATAACCATCTCCAGCGTTGACCATGCTAACGACATGATGGATACGGCCATTTTTCCATGTAGAACCAGCTATTCCTCCGACTCGTGGATAAGTTGTTGTGTTGAGAATGGTTCCACTTGCTAACGCGTGAGAAACTAAAGCACCACTTTGAACTTTCCCAACAATACCTCCCGCAAATTGGTCATTGTTGCGAGCATTGCTAGAAATATTTGCATCAACTGCGACCTTATCAATCTTAGCCTTATTACCAGATAAGAGCCCTGCTATACCTCCCACATAGTAAGGAGAAGCATCCGTATGCTTAGCCTGAATGCTACCTGTAAATGAACTATTGCTTATTTCTGTATCTTGAGCCTTGGCTACCAAACCTGCAACTGACTTGCTACCTGACAATTGACCTTCTACAGCTACATTACTAATCTGGCTGTTAGTAGCCACTTTTGCTAGGCTGGCTGTATCTTCTTGACTCTTAATCGATACTGCTTTAAAATCAATATCTTTCACAGTAGCCTTGGTCAAATTATCAAACAAGGCTGTCTTAAGGTCATAAATCGCAAACGGCTTCCCATCACTCGCACCGATAAGATTACCAGTGAAAGTGCCTGTCACATAGCTGGTTTGTCCCTTTGCTAAGGCCACTTCATCAGCTGTCATATCAGCTCCAAGTTTAAAGGTTCCAGCGAGATTACCTTGCATGGCAGCAATCAGTTTCTTGAAGGAAGTATAGACACCGTCCTTGGCAAGCTTTTGCTTATCAACTGTGAAGCTATAGTTATCCTTGTATGCTGAATCTTTCTCTTGAACCAGTTCATTGAAGGCAACGGTTACCTTGTATTTCCCATCCTCTGTTTCCTTAATAGAGCTAACTGGTAGCAACATTTCTTTCATCTTATCTGATTTGACTTTGACAAAATAAGGTGACAAATCACTTGGTACTTCTGATAAATTCAGATAGCGACGGTAGTGACCATCTTCCTTACCATAGAGCCCCACTTCATCCACATCTTTGATTTCAATTTTCTTATAGTCCAATTGAAAATCTTTCGTTGATACTTCTGTATTTTCCTGATCAGATTGGCCTAGATTATAGGTCAGGTAAGTCTTAATTGTATAAGGAGTATAGTAGTCCAAACCATCAATCGTTTGCTGAACGGATAAATCTTTCAAATCCACTTCTTTAATCAGTGTTCCATTTTGAAAAATTTGGGCCTTGGCCTTAACAAAAGCAGACGTTTGGTCATCTAAGTGATAGGTGACTGCTACAGCTTTTTTGCTCTCATCTTTAACAAGATTGGTGATTTCAACTGTTGGTTTGGTTTTAACAAGACTGCCAACCTTGACAATCTCTTTGGTTGGTTCTACTTCTGTACGTGAGATTTCCTTGCTAGCTTCCACCTTACCATCTACGAGATAATCTTCATACTCGATTGTCCGTAAACCGTCTTTTCCTTCCTGAGCAATTTCTCGATGATTTTTTAAGATAGTCGCATCTTCAATTTCTTCCGTTTCATGAGGAATGGTTTCTGTTACTGTACGATGATTACTTGTCAAAGGCAGTTCAGAAAGAGCCTCTGCTACAGCAGCTTCACCCTCGTGACCCTGCTCTTGTGTGCCTTGAGTACTGATTGGACCTGTATAAGACGGTAATTCTGGTTGAACCAGAGATTCGCCTTCATGACCTGACTCTTGCGTGCCTTTAGTGCTAACGGGTTCTGTATAAGACGGTTGTGCTGGTTGAACTAGAGCCTCGCCCTCATGACCTGACTCTTGTGTACCTTGGGTGCTAACGGGTTCTGTATAAGTCGGTTGAACGGGTTGAACTAGGGCATCGCCCTCATGATCCGACTCTTGTGTGCCTTGGGTGCTAATTGGGGCTGTATAAGACGGTTGTGCTGGTTGAACCAGGGCCTCACCCTCATGACCTGACTCTTGCGTACCTTGGGTACTAATTGGGGCTGTGTACGCTGGTTGCGTTGGTTGAACTAGGGCATCGCCCTCATGACCTGGCTCTTGCGTGCCTTTAGTGCTAACGGGTTCTGTATAAGACGGTTGTGCTGGTTGAACCAGGGCCTCACCCTCATGACCTGACTCTTGTGTACCTTGAGTACTGATTGGGGCTGTGTAGGCCGGTTGCGTTGGTTGAACTAGAGCCTCGCCTTCATGACCTGACTCTTGTGTGCCTTGGGTGCTAACGGGTTCTGTATAAGTCGGTTGAACGGGTTGAACTAGGGCATCGCCCTCATGACCCGGCTCTTGGCTCCCCTTTGCTTGCACTACAGTTTCATTGTTTTTTTGTAGTTGAGGCTCTATAGGAGAAGGTGTTCCTCCTTGTTGTTCCTCTATCGTTAAGCTATCTACATTTTCTAAGTTAGACTTGCTGTCATGCGCCTTCTGTTTATCTGATTGCTTAACAACGTCTACTTTATTTTTCACATATCCAATGTATGTATAACCAGGAATATCAACCGGAGCTGGCAAAGCATCTCCTGCTTGAACAGATAGTTGAGTGTTGTAGGCAGCTAGTGTTTCGCTAGTCAAGGCAAGGACAGTTGGAGACAGCAACTGGCTTCCTAGACTGGTTACTAACAAGAATCGACTAATCTTGCTCTTGCCATCACGTCCCTTAAGAACCACTACGACCAGCAAACTAAGGCCTGCCACTAAGGCAGCAGTTCCTAGAGAAGAGCTAGCTCCTGTGTTGGGTAGTACTTGATTTGCTCGATAAACAAGATAGTAGGTAGCATCTGTTTCTTCCGCTACTTGTGGTAGGGATGTAACTAAGAGAGTCTTCTCTTCATCAGTCAAATCCGACTCTAAAACATAAGTATAATTAACGGCATGAGATTCTTGGGCAGATACAGTCTGTAGGCCAGTTCCCATCAAAAAGAAACACGCAACTGCTACAGATACAAGGCCAACTGCCAATTTTCTCAATGAGAAATTCTGTCTTTTTTCTCCACTAGTTTTGAAATTCATATTCCCCTCTTTTTACATTTTTAAATTAGTATATTAATTTATAGCAAAATATACAACTCTTCCCATTATACATCAACTTTTTAAAAGATTCTAGGGATAGATATGCAAATAAGGGAATAATAAAAGGCATTCCTAAAATTAGATACCTAACTTCTGGAACACCTATCATATTTCTAAATTTTTATTTCACAACAAGCTCATAACGTGTCTTGCTTGTAAAGGTTTGACCGGCTTTAAGAATAACTTTGTCTTTGAGGTCGCTATGAATGGCATCTGGTAAAGCCTGCGCTTCAAGGGCAATCCCATTGTGCTGTACCATTGGCTGACCTCCTATGATGACACTCTCATCCACAAAGTTTGCTGTGTAGACTACAAAGCATGGAGCCTCTGTCTTGAAAAGCAGGAAGCGACCTGAATTTTGGTCATAAAGGAAACCAGCATTGTCATGACCTGCAGGAAGAGCGAATGGATGATCCAAACCAGATACCAGTTGGATTTGCTCATCATCCTCTGCAAAGATGTCTTTCAACAAGGCACCATTGTAGATGTGTTTAACCACATCACGATTAGCATCTGGAGTTTTAGCCGGAACACCGTCGGGAGCGATTGGATAAATGCCCTCTGTGTTTAGTTGGAAGACATGGCGGTCAATTGTCTGTGTGAAATCACCAGACAAGTTGAAGTAGCTGTGATTGGTTGGATTAACCAGCGTATCCTGATCTGTCGTTACCTTGTAGCTGATTTCATAGGCACCAGTTTCTTCCAAGTGATAACTGATCCAAATCTTGAGATTTCCAGGAAATCCTCCTGTCCCATCTGTACGCTCTATGTAGAGGGTCAAACCATGGTCGCTCACTTCAACTAGTTCAAACAAGCTAGAATCCCAACCAGTTGAACCACTATGGTTACAGTTGCTAGCATTGTTGACTTCAAGGTCATAGTTCTTGCCATTAAGCTCAAAGGTCGCACCTGCAATACGTCCTGCCACAGGACCTACGCTCGCTCCATGCTTGGGGCTATTGCCTACATAGCTGTCAAAGTCATCAAATCCCAAGATAACATTGGCAAAATTTCCAGTCTTGTCAGGTGTGACATAGCGTAAGATGGTCGCACCATAAGTCATAACCTCAAGCTGGTAGCCACCGTCTGTCTCAAATCGATAGGCCAAGACATCCTTGCCCTCAACATTTCCAAATACACGCTCTGTGTATGCTTTCATTCTGTTCTCCTTTTACTATTTCTCTCAAGCAAACAAACCATAGAAAGCGTACTGACAATCTATGGTTTATCTGATAATTTACAAATCCTCTTGTCAAGAATTCATAAACACTGTCTTACTTTTGATATTCGTGGATGATAACACCTTGTACCACACGGTTTACTGTACCTGTAGGAGACGGTGTATCTGGTTTATTTTCTACCTTGAGTGAAGTCAATAGGGCAAAGAGTTGGGCATAAACGATGTAAGGGAAGACACGGTAAATATCATTCAAGACACCACCACAACCAAGGGCCACTTCTTTGACATTTTCAAGACCAAAGGATTGATCACTCAAAAGCACAACACGACGAGCAATCTGATCACTAGCAACTTCACGAACCAAGTCTAGGTCGTACTTACGAGTATAGTCTGTCGTTGTACCAAAGACCAAAACAACTGTATCTTCGTTGATAAGAGATTTTGGACCGTGACGGAAGCCGACTGGGCTTTCATACATAGTCGCAACTTGACCAGCAGTCAGTTCCAAAATCTTAAGCTGAGCTTCATGAGCAAGACCGAAGAAAGGACCAGCGCCTAGATAGATGACACGGTTAAAGTCTAGGTCAACAAGTTCTTTGACATCCTCTGCATTGTCTAGAATTTTACGGGCAAGACTAGATACAACTTCAAAACGTTCAGCTTTAACAGCAAATTCTGTAGGATCAAAGACCAAGAGAGCTGTCAGCATCATAGACGTAAAGCTAGAAGTCATGGCAAAGCCAGCATCATTAGAGGCAGCTGGTTGCAAAAGTAAAAGATTGCGGTCATCGCCATGAGCTTGAAGAGCCAATTTACCATCTGCCGCACACGTAATAGTCACTTGATAAAGCTCATCCACCAAGGCTTTTGCCAAATCAACAGTCGCCACACTTTCAGGCGAGTTCCCACTACGAGCAAAAGACACAAGGACAGTTGCCACATCTTTTTTCAAATAAGTTTCTGGATTGGCAACGATATCTGTTGTCGCAATAGCATTGAAATTCCATTTGCGTTCGTCATAGACTTCCTTAAAGTAAGGTACCAAGGTATCTCCAACATAAGCAGAAGTCCCAGCACCTGTCAAGATAACCTTGATATAGTCATGTTTATCAGCAATCCCTTGTAAAAAGGCTGTAATTTCTTCACGTTTTGCTTGATAAGATTCAAAAGCTTCTTTCCATACATCAGGCTGTTGGTAGATTTCACGTGTCGTGATTTCTGCACCCAATTCGAGCAAGTCTTCTTTTGTATAATGTAGCATTGAGTTCCTCTTTTTCTATCAAATATGGGAATGGGAGTAAGCCCCATTCCCATGTATATTCTATATAAAATGCTCTAACGATTTTCACGTTGTCACATCGTATACTCAATGAAAATCAAAGAGCAAACTAGGAAACTAGCCACAGGCTGTACTTGAGTACGGCAAGGCGACGTTGACGTAGTTTGAATTTGATTTTCGAAGAGTATTATTCATCTTCGTCATCATCGAAGCCAGCTAACAGGTCATTAACTTTCACAATGCTTTCTGCAGCACGGCTCTTGTAGTCCGCATCTGCGCCTGTAAGGCTCGCATTGATAAATTCAATCACCATTGGAAGATTCATCCCTGCGTAAAGGTCAATATCACGACCTTCCATGATCAAGCGACTCACCACGTTACATGGTGTACCACCAAGAAGATCCGCAAAGACTAGGAAATCATCCAATCCTTCAATAGCAGCTTCAAATTTTGCAGTAAAGTCTTCTGGTCCATCTTCTGGAAGAAGAGCCACTGCATGAATGTTGTCTTGTGGACCCATGATCATTTCAGTGCTACCTTTAAGTTCTTCACAAAAACGACCATGGCTCACCAAAATTAATGATTTAACCATAAATTATGCGCCCATTCCAAGCAAGAATTTACCGATGAATGAAAGACCTACTGCAAGAGCGATAATGATACCGATAGCTTTAGTAGAAGTCATACCTTTCTTACCAAGCAACCAGAAGATAAAGGCAGTAAAGATTGCTGGAAGCAAGCGTGGGAAGATTGAGTTCAAGATATCTTGGAAGTCAATCATTTTTTCACCGATTGGCAATTTGTAAGAAATTTCAAAGTTAATCATTGTTGCTACAAGAGCACCCATCATGAAGACACCAAGTACAGATGCAGCGTCAATCAAAGCTGTCAAAGTACTTTGCATGTTGTTGATAAGGTTAACCCCTTCTTTGTAAGCAAATTCCAACTGTTTCCAACGGAAGATGTCATAAGCAACTGCAACTGCGATCCAAAGGAAGATTCCCCATGGTTGGCCAGCGATAGCCATAGTTGCTGCGATAGATCCCATGATAGCAGGTACAAGTGAACCAAAGATAGTATCTCCAAGAGGAGCGAATGGTCCCATCAAACCTGTCTTGATACCGTTAACGGCATCTTTTGAACCTACACCATCTTTTTCTTCCATGGCAAGGTCAAAACCAGCGATAATAGTGTGGAAGAATGGTGAAGTATTGAAGAATTGAGTATGAACTTTCATCATTTCTTTCAATTCAGGAGTTCCATCCCCATACATTTTACGCAATTGAGGCAAGATCATGTAAAGGTAACCAGAAGCTTGCATACGTTCGTAGTTCCAACCTAATTGGAAAGTAAACAAGCTACGTTTGTTGATTTGATTAAAATCTTCTTTTGTAAGTTTGTAATTAGAATTCGTCATCTTCGATTTCCCCACTTTCTGATGGTGTAGAAGGTGCTGCCACAGCTACTTTTTGGCTATTTTTGAAGT
The DNA here is from genome assembly GCF_003942685.1 of Streptococcus mitis. Classification (GTDB taxonomy): domain Bacteria; phylum Bacillota; class Bacilli; order Lactobacillales; family Streptococcaceae; genus Streptococcus; species Streptococcus mitis_CD. The sequence continues at coordinate 28,631 of NZ_RJNR01000009.1, forward strand.
GAAGCACTGCTAGGAAGATACCTACGATAGAGATACCAATCATAGACAATCCTTTGAAGTTGTTCACGAAACCAATTTTTTCAGCAACATCTTTAGGTAGAGTACCGATAATACCTGCAACAGCGCCACCAAGACCTGTTACATATGAGTAAAGAACAGTCAACATAGCTGTCAAACCAAATCCCATTGCAAGGTAGTGAAGGTTACGTTTAACTGGAAGGTAACGAAGCAAGATTGCAAATCCAAGACCTGGAAGCATACGTCCTGCGAGTGTCAAACCATCTGCAAGCCATTGGTATTCTTTAACTAGGTCTACTACGTGTTGTACAAAGGCACCACCAAAGGCAAGCGCGAAGAAGACTGGAAGGGCACGAGATAGAGCCCATGGAATCGCACCAAGCAAGTAGTTGCGTTCGATTCCTTTGTAGTCATAGCGTTCGATTGCAGCATCAATACGGTGTGCAAAGAAAGTAGTTGTCATACGTCCAAGAACGTCGAAGTAAGTCAAGAGAGCTGCTACTGGCACAGCGATTGTTGTAATCGCAAGGTCTGTATCAATACCTTGAGAGATTGAGAATGCTGTTGCAAGAACCGCACCAGAAGTTGCGTCGATACGAGAAGCACCACCGAAGGTACCAACCCCAAGAACGAACAATTGCAAGCTACCACCGATAAACAGACCAGTAGTCACATCTCCCATGATTAAACCAGTAATGAAACCAGCAAATACAGGGGAACCTGCAGATGAAACGATCGTCAACTCATCACAGATTTGATAAGCTGAGTACAAAGTGAGAAGTAAAATTTGCCACCATTGTATCATAACAATGACCTCCTAAAAATTTTTTCCTATTTTAATAAGCTCAAAAAGTCTGAAATTGGATCATTTGGAACCATTTGAGCAGTAAGTTTAACACCTTTTTCTGCCAATTTGTGGAAATCTTCCACATCCTTGTCCACTACGTTGATAGAACGTGTAATGGCACGAGTTTCTGGTGTTTGAGACATATTCCCAACATTGAGAGTTTCAAGTGGTACACCTGCTTCGACCAAACCAAGGAAGCGGTCTGGTTTACGAGCCACGATAAAGAGACGTTGGCTATCATATTTACCAGCAAGAATATTGGCTGCCGCTTTTTCAATTGGCAAAATACTCAATTTTACACCTGGTGGTGTCGCAAGTTTCAAACCACTCTTTTCAACGTCATTGTTGACAACTTCGTCATCTACAACCATAATACGTGAAACATTTAGTTTTCCAGCCCAAAGATTGGCTACTTGTCCGTGGATCAAACGTCCATCGATACGGCATCCTACAATTGTCATAAGTTTTCCCCCTTTATATGTTTTAGTGTAGGTTTTCGAGTTAAATAAATCTCTTCTTTATATTCACCTTCTGTTTCAAAGATAATAATGCGGTTGGCACCTTCCTTGAGATAGCTATGAGGGATATAAAGCGAGAGGGTTGGGCCAACGTTCCAAAAACGTCCTAGGTTCTGCCCATTGACAAAGGCAACTCCCTTACCAAACTCAGACAAGTCTAGGTAAGTATCTTTTGGCGCTTCGATTGTAAAATCATAAGCGTAAAAGGCTGGTTGTCCTTCTGTCCATCCTTTTGAAAAATCAATTTTCTCAGGATTGTCTAGTGGGAGTGGATAGTGTTTCCAGTTTAGTAAGAAGTGCAAATCCTTACAAACCCCTGTCCGAATTCCCTTACGTTGCGTATCCGCTAAGAACTTGTGTCCATAGTTGACACGCCCCATATTTTCTACCAAGATATCTAATCGAGACAGCGCTTTCTTTTCACCTTGATAAAAAATATCTTCCCCAATCTCTGTCTGATATTGGGTTTCGACCCACTGACCATCGATATAAAGCTGAGCCCTATCTCGACCATCAATGATGCGAAGTCTTTCTTCTTCTGCATCCCAGTTTGTTTCTGTTCGATAGAGTAGATAGCCATAGCTTTGTCCCAACTCCTCCATCTTTTTAGGATAGAGGCTTTCTACTGGACTTGACAAGCTATCCAAAGTTTCAAACAAGGAAACTTTTTCAACTAGTGGAATAGCATCCAACTCCATACTCTCTTTGTAGAGTGGTTCCAACTGCGGATACTCTGGAAAATGTGTTGCCATCATCTTCTTGACTGCCAGATATTTGGCAGTTGGATTTCCTTCTTCATCCAGAAGGGCATCGTAATCATAAGATGTAACTTGTGGCAAATCCAAGGTTCCTCGAGCCGAGCAACCATTCATGAAGCCAAAGTTTGTACCACCATGGAACATGTAAAGATTGATGGAACCTTGTTCCAAAACCTCTCGAACTGCATCTGCCAATTCTTTGGGATCCCGTGTGATAATCGGTTCTTTCCAACGATTGAACCAGCCATCCCAGAACTCCATACACATGAGCGGCCATTTCTTGCCATGTTCATCAAAGAATTCCTGCATCTGTGAAAAGTTGTACGGAGCTTTAGAACCAAAGTTTCCTGTTACAAAGAGGTCATCTTCGATTAAGGTTCCAGCTTTCAGAGTAGCTCTCCATGGACCATCTGATGTAAAGAGAGGACAGGTTACGCCACGCTCTTCCATCAACTGTCGAATTGCTCTCAGATAAGCCTTATCTTCTCCATAAGAACCATACTCATTTTCAACCTGCATCATGAGGATATTGCCACCATTGTCCAACAAATGTGGAACCAACCGTGACAAGAGCTGGTCATAGTAGCGACCGACAGCTTCAATATAAGCAGGATCTGAGGAACGAAGTCTCATATTCTTTGTTAAGAGCCAGGCTGGTAAGCCACCGAATTCCCACTCCGCACAGATGAAGGGAGAGGGACGAACGATAGCGTAGAGACCCAAATCTTGTGCCGTCTCAAGAAATCGCTTCAAATCCAGAGCTCCTTCAAAGTGAAACTCACCCTCACGAGGCTCGTGTAAATTCCAGGCCACATAAGTCTCTACTGTATTAAAACCAAGAGCCTTCAAGTTATAGAGCGAATGATACCAATCTTCTGGAGGAACCCTAAAATAATGAATGGCGCCAGATAAAATCTTAAATGATTTTCCATCGAGATAAAAATCATCTCGTATCTCAAATCGTGTCATGTTCTTACCTTCTGACAACTAAAGTTTACGCTTTCATTTGTTGATATAGTAAATATATCTCAATATCTTGCATTTGTCAATAGGTTTTCACAATTTTTTTCATTTTTCACTAAATTTTACACAAAAAACTTATAAAAATCTCGTAATCTATAGTCATAACAACATTTTAGCACCATGTATAAAAATGTAGGTTTTTCTATTTATTCCTATGTAAATTAACCTTATAGCCTATTATTCTAATTTTTTTATTCAAAAGGCTACTATTCTTTCCAGTTTTATGGTAAAATCTTTAACGGAGAAGGAAAATCGAGGTGAAAATATGGCAATTCCAAAGTATCAATATATTAAAGATGAGTTAAAGAACAAAATCATTTCTGGTCAATTTGCCAGTGGAGATAAATTCTACACTGAAGCTGAATTGATTGCAATGTATGATGTGAGTTCTATCACAGTTGTCCGCGCCTTAAACGACCTTGCCAAGGATGGCTATATTGTCCGTCAACAAGGAAAGGGTACATTCGTTTCACGCGCACGCAAACATAAACTCGTAGAGTTTTCAGATGTAGAAGTTTTTGAAACTAAAGATGATAAAGTTACCGTCCTTTCTATTGAGCGTGGAAACAAACTAAGCTACTTAGAAAAACTCGGACTACGCGGAGATCAGTTCTACTACAAGATTGAACGCGTACGCGAAACAGGTGGTGTTGTCTACATCTACCATACATCTTACATCCCAGAACAATACATCAACGCAAATTATCCAAATCTTGAATATTATAGCTCTATCTATAACCGTTTCAAATTGGATTACCACATTCACATGAATGATGAACATTTTGAAGAAATCAATGAAATAGCATTTCCAACTCCAGAACATGCGGCTTCGATCCTCGGAGTCGATGAACAATTCCCAACCGTTTTACAAACCAAGACTACTAAACTAGAGTCTACTGGTCAAGTTCTCGCATTCAGCGAAACATACAAACGAGCGGATTACTACAAAATCAAATTCATTTCATGTGACCGTGATCACTAAGAAGAAAGCCTGAGCCTAAACGCTTGGGCTTTTTCTATACTTATTATACCACATCAAAAAGGTAGCGCTTACCTATTTTTGGAAGATTCTATAATTTGTGGAATATTTTATAGAAATAGAACCAAAAAGATTCTACTAGATATATATATGTATCTTTTCCGACCAATCTGAAATCTTAAGTTTAAATTTTATATTTTTTTATACTTATTATAGTTTTTTGTCATCTCCTCTTGACTCTCGTTAATATAAGAAATAAAATAAAGGTGTTGATTTATGTAAACGCTATCAATATAACAATGCAATCAGGAGGTTTTGCAATGAAACATGAAAAACAACAGCGTTTTTCTATTCGTAAATACGCTGTAGGAGCAGCTTCTGTTCTAATTGGATTCGCCTTCCAAGCACAGACTGTTACAGCCGATGGAGTTACTCCTACTACTACAGAAAACCAACCGACCATCCATACGGTTTCTGATTCCCCTCAATCATCCGAAAATCGGACTGAGGAAACACCTAAAGCAGAGCTTCAACCAGAAGCTCCAAAAACTGTAGAAACAGAAATTCCAGCTACTGATAAGGTAGCTAGTCGTCCAAAAACAGAAGAAAAACCACAAGAGGAAGTTAGTTCAACTCCTAGTGATAAAGCAGAAGTGGTAACGCCAACTTCTGCTGAAAAAGAAACTGCTAATAAAAAGGCAGAAGAAACTAGCCCTAAGAAAGAGGCTGATTCTAAAGAGTCAAATACAGACAAGACTGACAAGGATAAACCAGCTGAAAAAGATGAAGCGAAAGCAGAGGCTGACAAACCGGCAACAGAGGCAGGAAAGGAACGTGCTGCAACTGTAAATGAAAAACTAGCGAAAAAGAAAATTGTTTCTATTGATGCTGGACGTAAATATTTCTCACCAGAACAACTCAAGGAAATTATCGATAAAGCGAAACATTATGGCTACACTGATTTACACCTATTAGTTGGAAATGATGGGCTCCGCTTCATGTTGGACGATATGAGCATCACAGCTAACGGCAAGACCTATGCGAGTGACGATGTCAAACGTGCCATTGAAAAAGGTACGAATGATTATTACAACGATCCAAACGGCAATCACTTAACAGAAAGTCAAATGACAGATCTGATTAACTATGCCAAAGATAAAGGTATCGGTCTCATTCCAACAGTAAATAGTCCTGGTCACATGGATGCTATTCTCAATGCCATGAAAGAATTGGGAATCCAAAACCCTAACTTTAGCTATTTTGGGAAGGAATCAGCTCGTACCGTAGATCTTGACAACGAACAAGCGGTCGCTTTTACAAAAGCCCTTATCGACAAGTATGCTGCTTATTTCGCGAAAAAGACTGAGATCTTCAACATCGGACTTGATGAATATGCCAATGACGCAACAAACGCTAAAGGTTGGAGCGTTCTTCAAGCTGATAAATACTATCCAAACGAAGGCTACCCTGTAAAAGGATATGAAAAATTTATTGCCTACGCCAATGACCTAGCTCGTATTGTAAAATCGCACGGTCTCAAACCAATGGCCTTCAATGATGGTATTTACTACAATAGTGATACTAGCTTCGGAACTTTTGATAAAGATATCATCGTTTCAATGTGGACTGGTGGTTGGGGAGGTTACGACGTCGCTTCTTCTAAACTTCTAGTAGAAAAAGGTCACCAAATCCTAAACACTAACGACGCTTGGTACTATGTTCTTGGGCGAAATGCAGATGGCCAAGGTTGGTACAACCTTGATCAAGGATTAAACGGTATCAAGAACACTCCAATCACTTCGGTACCAAAATCCGACGGAGCAACTATTCCATTCATCGGTGGTATGGTAGCTGCTTGGGCTGACACTCCATCTGCACGTTATTCACCGTCACGCCTCTTCAAACTCATGCGGCAATTCGCAAATTCTAATGCTGAATACTTCGCAGCTGATTATGAGTCTGCAGAACAAGCACTTAACGAGGTACCAAAAGACCTTAACCGTTATACTGCAGAAAGCGTCGCAGCAGTTAACGAAGCGGCAAAAGCCATCCGTTCACTTGATAACAACCTCAGTCGTGCCCAACAAGACACGATTGACCAAGCTATTGCAAAACTTCAAGAAGCAGTCAGCAATTTGACCTTCACACCAGAAGCTCAAAAAGAAGAAGATGCTAAACGTGAGGTTGAAAAACTTGCTAAAAACAAGGTGATCTCAATCGATGCTGGACGCAAATACTTTACTCTTGATCAGCTTAAACGCATCGTAGATAAGGCCAGTGAGCTCGGATATTCTGATGTTCATCTCCTTCTAGGAAATGACGGACTTCGCTTCCTACTCGATGATATGACCATCACTGCCAACGGAAAAAGCTATGCAAGTGATGATGTCAAAAATGCCATCATCCAAGGAACAAAAGCTTACTACGATGATCCAAACGGGACTGCACTTACACAGGCAGAAGTGACAGAACTAATTGAATACGCTAAATCTAAGGGTATCGGTCTCATCCCAGCTATCAACAGCCCAGGTCACATGGACGCTATGCTCGTTGCCATGGAAAAATTGGGTATTAAAAATCCTCAAGCCCACTTTGATAAAGTTTCAAAAACAACTATGGACTTGAAAAACGAAGAAGCGATGAACTTTGTAAAAGCCCTCATCGGTAAATACATGGACTTCTTTGCAGGAAAAACAAAGATTTTCAACTTTGGTACTGACGAATACGCCAACGATGCTACTAACGCCCAAGGCTGGTACTACCTCAAATGGTATCAACTCTATGGCAAGTTTGCCGAATATGCCAACACCCTCGCTGCCATGGCTAAGGAAAGAGGGCTTCAACCAATGGCCTTCAACGATGGCTTCTACTACGAGGACAAGGACGATGTTCAGTTTGACAAAGATGTCTTAATTTCTTACTGGTCTAAAGGCTGGTGGGGCTACAACCTTGCATCACCTCAATACCTAGCAAGCAAGGGTTATAAGTTCTTGAATACCAACGGTGACTGGTACTACATTCTCGGTCAAAAACCAGAAGATGGTGGTGGTTTCCTCAAAAAAGCTATTGAGAATACTGGAAAAACACCATTCAATCAACTAGCTTCTACCAAATATCCTGAAGTAGACCTTCCAACAGTCGGAAGTATGCTTGCTATCTGGGCAGATAGACCAAGCGCTGAGTACAAGGAGGAAGAAATCTTTGAACTTATGACTGCCTTTGCAGACCACAACAAAGACTACTTCCGTGCTAATTATAATGCTCTCCGCGAAGAATTAGCTAAAATTCCTACAAACTTAGACGGATATAGCACAGAAAGCCTAGCTGCACTCAATGCAGCAAAAGATGGACTGAACCTTAACCTCAACCGCAGCAAACAAGCTGAATTAGACGCACTAGTAGGTAAGCTCAAGGCTGCTCTTCAAGGACTCAAACCAGCTGCAACCCATTCAGGAAGCCTGGATGAAAATGAAGTGGCTGCCAATGTTGAAACCAGTCCAGAACTCATCACAAGAACTGAAGAAATTCCATTTGAAGTTATCAAGAAAGAAAATCCTAACCTCCCAGCTGGTCAGGAAAATATTATCACAGCAGGAGTCAAAGGTGAACGAACTCATTACATCTCTGTACTCACTGAAAATGGAAAAACAACAGAAACAGTCCTTGATAGCCAGGTAACCAAAGAAGCTGTTAACCAAGTTGTCGAAGTTGGCGCTCCTGTAACTCACAAGGGGGATGAAAATGGTCTTGCACCAACTACTGAAGTAAAACCTAAACTGGATATCCAAGAAGAAGAAATTCCATTTACCACAGTTACTCGTGAAAATCCACTCTTACTCAAAGGAAAAACGCAAGTCATTACTAAGGGTGTCAATGGACATCGTAGCAACTTCTACTCTGTGAGCACTCTTGATGGCAAGGAAGTGAAAACACTTGTAGATAGTCTTGTAACCAAAGAAGCAGTTACGCAAATTGTTGAGATCGGAACTATGGTAACACATGTAGGTGATGAACATGATCTTGCTCCAGTTGCAGAAACAAAACCTAGACTGGATATCCAAGAAGAAGAAATTCCATTTACCACAGTGACTCGTGAAAATCCACTCTTGCTCAAAGGAAAAACACAAGTCATTACTAAAGGTGTCAACGGTCGCCGTACAAACTTCTACTCTGTGAGCACTTCTGCCGATGGTAAAGAAGTGAAAACACTAGTAAATAGTGTCGTAGCACAGGAAGCTGTTACTCAAATAGTTGAAGTCGGAACTATGGTAACACATGTAGGCGATGAAAACGGACAAGCCGCTATTGCTGAAGAAAAACCAAAACTAGAAATCCCAAGCCAACCAGCTCCATCAACTGCTCCTGCTGAGGAAAACAAATCTCTTCCTAAAGGTCCAGCTCCTGTGGCAACAGAGAAAAAACTTCCTGAAACAGGAAGTCACGATTCTGCAGGACTAGTAGTCGCAGGACTCATGGCTTCACTAGCAGCCTATGGACTCACTAAAAGAAAAGAAGACTAAGTCTTTTCGATAAAAAATAAACAGCGAGATTGAAGCTCGCTGTTTATTTTTTAATTAATCACCCAGTCCAAGACGGTCAAAGATATCGTCCACTCGTTTAGTGTAATAAAGAGGGTTGAAGATTTCATCGATTTCTTCTTGTGTGAGGCGTGATGTTACTTCTGGATCTGCTTCAAGAAGTGGTTTGAAATCTACTTGGTTGTCCCAAGAGTAGGCTGTTTTTGGTTGCACCAAGTCATAGGCTTGCTCACGGGTCATGCCTTTTTCAATCAAGGTCAACATAGCACGTTGGCTGAAGATAAGACCGAAAGTTGAGTTCATGTTGCGGATCATGTTTTCTGGGAAGACTGTCAAGTTTTTGACGATATTTCCAAAACGGTTGAGCATGTAGTCAATCAAAATAGTTGTATCCGGTGTGATGATACGCTCAGCTGATGAGTGAGAGATGTCACGTTCGTGCCAGAGAGCCACGTTCTCATAGGCTGTCACCATATGACCACGGATAACACGCGCAAGACCTGTCATGTTCTCAGAACCGATAGGGTTGCGTTTGTGAGGCATTGCAGATGACCCCTTTTGCCCTTTAGCAAAGAATTCTTCTACTTCGCGTTGTTCTGATTTTTGAAGACCACGGATCTCCGTTGCCATACGTTCGATTGAAGTCGCGATGCTAGCAAGAACTGCAAAGTACTCAGCGTGAAGATCACGAGGAAGCACCTGTGTAGAGATTTCTTGAGCACGGATACCCAGTTTATCGCAGACATATTGCTCAACGAATGGTGGGATGTTGGCAAAGTTCCCAACCGCACCAGAAATCTTACCAGCTTCCACACCAGCAGCCGCATGCTCGAAACGCTCGATGTTGCGCTTCATTTCGCTGTACCAAGTCGCCAATTTCAGACCAAAGGTTGTAGGCTCAGCGTGCACACCGTGGGTACGCCCCATCATGATGGTAAACTTGTGCTCCTTAGCCTTATCAGCGATGATGTTGGTGAAGTTTTCAAGGTCACGACGGATGATGTCGTTGGCCTGCTTGTAAAGATAACCGTAGGCCGTATCCACCACGTCGGTAGAAGTCAAACCATAGTGGACCCACTTACGCTCTTCACCAAGCGTCTCAGAAACTGCACGCGTGAAAGCCACCACATCGTGACGCGTCTCCTGCTCAATCTCCAAAATACGGTCGATGTCAAAGTCCGCTTTTTCACGAATCAAAGCTACATCTTCCTTAGGGATTTCCCCCAACTCAGCCCATGCCTCGTCAGCCAAGATTTCCACCTCAAGCCAAGCACGGTATTTATTTTCTTCACTCCAAATATTCGCCATCTCAGGGCGAGAGTAACGGTCGATCATGTTGTTAATTTTTCCTTTCTTCTTAAACTGCTGGGAATAAGCTATCTAGGTAAAGCAAGATTTCTACTCAAACTCCTCTTTCCCAATAAACACAGATGGATAGTGTAGTAATTCATTGAGATCGGTATCCAATGGTAAATCATAAATTGCTAAATAGTTTTCAGGATATAGAGCAACTAGCTCTTCATATTTAGCCTTTACCTTTTCGTGATCACTACTAGCATACAAGACTTCAACGACTGCTCCAGTCTTATCCTTTTCAATAAATGCATTAACGATAATTTGTATCATAGACTTGTACTAAAAATCAATCCCTTTCCCAAATTCCTCCACCTCATCCGGCGCATCACTAAACAAAGTCACATGCCCCATCTTGCGGTTGTGCTTCGCTTCTATTTTACCATACATGTGGAGGTGGGCGCTTGGATTTTCTGTGACATATTTTTCAGCAGCCTCGACATGCTGGCCGAGGACATTAAACATAACGGCTGGGGCATGCAGTTTGATAGCTGGTAATGGTGCTCCCAGAACGCCCAGAATATGTGTATCAAATTGTGAAAAGTCACAAGCTTCGATAGAGTAGTGCCCAGAGTTGTGTGGTCGTGGGGCAATTTCATTGACAATGATGTCATCAGCGGTCGCAAACATTTCCACGCAAAGCGTTCCAGATAAGTTAAGTTGTTCAGCAATTCGCACAGCCATGGCTTTGGCTTTTTCAGCTAGACTTTCTGAAATGCGAGCTGGCACGATGGTTTTTGACAGGATGTTGTTACGGTGGATATTTTCCTGAACTGGGAAAACCGTCACGTCCTTGCCATTTCCTGACACGATGACAGAAATTTCAAGGTCAAAATTGACAAATTCTTCCAAGACACAATCTGCTGAGTCTGCTAGTTCATAGGCTTCTTCCAAGTCTGCTTCTGAGCGAATGACCTTTTGCCCATGCCCGTCATAGCCACCAGTCGCAGTCTTGAGGACATAGTTTTTGGACAGGTCAATCTCCGCCAAGTCTTGACTAGAATTTACAACCTTGTAAGGAGCCACCGTTACTTGAGCCTTGTTAGAAAGGAAGTCCTTTTCAAAAATCCGGTTTTGGGAGATGCGAAGTAGATCGGTTCCTTGAGGGAGTTGTCCATCCTTGATAACAGCATCCAAACCGTCGGCATCGACATTTTCAAATTCATAAGTGAGAACATCACAGCGGTCCGCCAGCTGACGAAGGGCATCCACATCGTCATAAGGAGCCACGATGATTTCCGCAACGCGAGAGGCCGGGCAATCCGCCGCAGGATCCAGCGCGATAACCTTGTGACCCATATAGATAGCAGAAATGGCCATCATCTGACCCAGTTGACCACCACCGATAATGCCGATTGTTTTAGATGAGCTCATTCGTCGACTCCTCTGCGATTTTTCCTTGTTCTTCTGCAAAATCTGCCAAAGCTGTCGCAATAGCTTGGTCCTCTACTGAGAGGAGACGGAGGGCAAAGAGAGCCGCATTTGTCGCACCAGCTTCACCAATAGCCATTGTCGCCACAGGCACACCGCCCGGCATCTGAACGATAGAATAGAGCGAGTCCACGCCACTAAGGGCACGTGATTTGACGGGCACCCCAATGACTGGAAGGGTTGTTTTAGCTGCGACCATACCTGGCAAATGGGCTGCGCCTCCAGCACCCGCTATGATGACCTTGATACCGCGACTACGTGCTTCCTCCGCATGTTTAAACATGAGGTCTGGTGTACGGTGTGCAGAAACAACTTTCTTTTCGTAGGCTACACCAAAGCGATCTAGGACTTCTGCGGTTTTTTGCATGGTTGCCCAGTCGGATTTTGAGCCCATGATAATGGAAATTACTGATTTCATTTCTTTTCCTTTTTCCTCTTTTTCAACAATCACCTTAAGTTGTGAGGGACGGCAGCAAACCTTCGGTTTCATTACTAAACTTTGAGCCTAAGGTCTCAAAGCTTCCCCGACCAGAACAGAAACTGTTCTGGTCTTTTCACCACGGCGACCATTATCGTATTTGGCGACTTCGTCGCGTTATTCTTATATCTTTACTTAATTGCCTTGCTTCCGATATCAGTTCGGTAAAAGAGGCCTTCTGTGTCTTGTTTGTCAAGTTCTTGGTAGATAGTGTTTTGGGCTTCTTTGACGGTAGCTGCTATGGTGACGAGCATATAGACACGTCCGCCGTTTGATAGCAGCGCTCTGCTATTTTCCGCAAACTTAGCCCCTGCATAGTAGGTGATGATGTCGCCTTCTGTCTTGGCTGACAACTTGACACCTTTTTCATAGTCTAGCGGATAACCGTTGGATGCGACAACCACACCCAGAGTCACACCCTTATCTGTCCAAGTGATATTTGGCTCCTTGCTATCCAGAATATCCGTAATATTTTGTGCAAAGTCAGAGGTAAGACGAGGCAGGATAATCTGGGTTTCAGGATCTCCAAAGCGAGCATTAAACTCGATGACCTTAGGTCCATCAGCTGTCAAGATAAGCCCCGAATAAAGAACTCCCAGATATGGACGCCCTTCTTGGATCATGCCCTCTAGGACTGGCTTGACAATAGTCTCAACCGCTGTATCAACTACACTATGTGGTAAGTGTGGAACTGGCGCATAGGCACCCATACCACCCGTGTTAGGCCCTTTGTCGCCATCATAGGCACGTTTGTGGTCCTGAGCTGTTGGCATGATGTAGAACTTATCACCATTGACAAAGGCAAAGAGTGAAAATTCCTCTCCTTCAAGGAATTCCTCAATAACCACACGCGTACCTGAGTTACCAAATTTATTGTCCAATAGCATCTCGTGAGCTGCTTCGATCGCTTGCTCGACTGTCTCAGCAACAACGACACCTTTCCCAAGCGCCAAGCCATCCGCCTTGACCACGATAGGAGCCCCCTGCTTTTCGATATAGGCCTTAGCTTCCTCGAAATCTGAGAATGTGCCATAGGCTGCTGTCGGAACGCCGTATTTGACCATGATTTCCTTGGCAAAATCCTTGGACCACTCCAGCTCTGCCGCCAATCTTGTCGGACCAAAGGCTTTGAGACCAGCTTGGTTAAAATCATCCACAATACCAGCAGCAAGGGCATCATCTGGACCGATAAAGGTCCAAGCAATATCGTTGGCCTTTGCGAAGTCAATCAATTTAAAATGTTCGGAAATAGAGATATTTACCAATTCCAGACCATCCAGAGTCATCCCATCATTTCCAGGAGCAACAAAAACCTTTTCTACCTCTTTTGACTCAAGCAACTTCTTAGCAATCGCATGTTCACGACCACCCGAACCGACAACAAGCAGTTTCATTCTTCAACCTCTTTTGCGAATTATTTACTAATATTATACCATAATCGTTCGTTTTAATCTTGTTTCACTTAGCATTTTAAGCCAAAAAAGGAAAGAAACTGTTTTCTTTCCTTTATATTCTTAATGTCTAAAATGTCTCACGCCTGTGAAGACCATGGTCAAGCCATATTTATCCGCAGCTTCGATGGATTCCTGATCACGGACCGATCCACCTGGCTGGATGATAGCCTTGATACCTGCTTTGGCGATTTCTCCCACATTATCCGCAAATGGGAAGAAGGCATCCGAAGCAAGGACCGCACCGTCCAGACGGTCTTTAGCTTGGTCAATGGCGATACGGACAGAGGCCACACGATTAGTTTGACCTGGGCCAACGCCAAGTGTCATGTGGTCATTGGTCACGATAATACCGTTTGATTTGACGTACTTGATAGCCTTCCAAGCGAACTCAAGAGCAGTCGCTTCTGTCTCAGTTGGCTGGCGTTTTGTCACCACTTGCCAGTCAGCTGGGCTTTCTTTCACCACATCTTGATTTTGCACCAGAAGTCCACCGACCACACCAGTATATTCAGCTTCCACTTCGCTGGCATCTTGAGCATCAAATGGTAAGGCAAGGATACGCAAGTTTTTCTTTTTGTTGGTCAAAATAGCTATCGCCTCATCCGTATAGCTAGGTGCGATAATAATCTCGAGGAAAACACCATGCATCTTCTCAGCTGTCGCAGCATCCACCTCACGGTTGAGAACAACAATCCCACCAAAGATAGACACTGGGTCAGACTCATAAGCGTAGTCCCAAGCAGTCTCGATGTCATCAGCCTGACCGATTCCACATGGGTTCATGTGTTTGAGAGCCACAACGGTTGGACGGTCTTTAAAATCACGGATGATACGAATGGCCGCATCAGCGTCACGGATATTATTGAATGACAATTCTTTCCCATTGAGCTGTTTGGCTGAAGCAATCGAATAGTCTGTTGGCAAAGCTTTTTGGTAGAAATCCGCGTCCTGTTGAGGGTTCTCACCGTAACGCATGGCTTGCTTGAGGTCATAAGTCAAGGTCAACTTTTCAGGCTTACTTTCACCCACTTGAGCTGTGAAGTATTCTGCAATCAAGGAATCATAAGCCGCTGTGTGACGGAAAACTTTGGCTGCCAAACGTTGACGCGTTTCGTAAGTCGTTTCACCATTTGCTGCCAATTCGTCAAGAACCACAGCATAGTCAACAGGGTCTACTACAACTGTTACGCTAGCGTGGTTCTTCGCTGCTGAACGAAGCATTGATGGGCCACCAATATCGATGTTTTCAACCGCGTCAGCGTAAGTCACATCTGGTTTGAGAATAGTCTCCTTGAATGGATAAAGATTGACCACAACAAGGTCGATCAATTCGATATTATTGTTCTTAGCCGCTTGAAGGTGGCTATCAAGGTCACGACGAGCAAGAAGACCACCGTGGATATTTGGATGAAGGGTCTTGACACGACCGTCCATCATCTCTGGAAAACCAGTCACATCATCAATGGCAATTGTGTCCACCCCGGCATTATCAAGGACAACCTTGGTCCCACCTGTTGAGATGATATCCCAACCAAGTTTTTTAAGTTCTTGGGCAAATTCAACAATGCCCGCTTTGTCTGAGACGCTGATTAAGGCCTTTTTCGTCATTCTATTCCTCTTTCTTTAGATCCAAGCGCATAGCGACTTCGTTATTTCCTTCTATAAATCCTGTTTCCTGAAAACCCAAACTAGTCAACAGGTGCTTCATTTTTTCATTTCCAACCACATAATCTGCGATAATATGATTGCAAGCGATATCCATCTGAGCCTTTTTGATTAGAACTTCCAAGGCTTTTCGACCATAACCTCTTCCTTGGTACTGCTGACCAATCATTATCCGCCAGATAAAGTATTCCGCTTCATCCTTATCTATTTCCAACAGGAGAAAACCAACTACAAGCTCATTCCAATAAATTGCCATTGGAAACACATCCCCATTCTCTCGGTAGAGCCATGCGTCAGCTAAAGAGCGTACATTTGGAGACACGAAACGTGCTCGTTCATCAGCTTCAGATATTTTCAAATCCAGCACTGCCTGAAAACTGCTCTCATCTACTAATTTTATCTCAATCATTTTTTCTCCTAGCAATATTGCACAATCAAAACTTGATTTACTTCTTACCTTCTCTCCACTCCCAAGCTATCCAGCACTTCCGGATACAACTTATACTCCGCTTCATGAATCCGTTCTTCAAAACTGTCGATGGTATCATCAGCTAGCCGTGGTACACGGACTTGTTTGATGACCTTTCCTGTATCCACTCCAGAGTCCACCCAGTGAATGGTCACACCACTCTCAGAGACGCCAGCATTCCAAGCATCCTCAATCCCATGAGCTCCTGGAAATTCTGGCAAGTAAGCTGGATGGATATTGATGATTCGACCTTCATAAGCCGCCAATAAGGTTGGGTCGACGATTTTCATATAACCCGCCAAACAAACCAAGTCAATCTGATGTTCTTCCAAGAGCTCAACAAGGGCTGCTTCATAGTCTGCCTTGCTCTCAAACTCCTTGAGTTCAAAAGCATAGGACAGAACGCCAAGCTTGTCTGACCGCTCGAGCACATAGGCGTCACGATGGTCTGAAAAGACAAACTCTACTGGAAATTGTTCCGCAATCACCTGAAAATTTGAGCCATTACCAGAGGCAAAAACCGCTATTTTTTTCATTTGATGATGACACTTTCGTTTTCTTTCTTGACGATACGACCAATTTCATAGACTGGTTCATCCAACAATTCCTTGACACGACTTACATTTTCAGGGCTAACTGCAAACATAAGTCCCACACCCATATTGAAGATTTCAAACATTTCTTCATGTTTGATCTGACCGTATTTTTCAAGGGCTTTGAAAATTGGAAGCACTGGAACCTTGTCTTCTTCAATCTCAGCTGCCAAGTCAGCTGCAAACATGCGAGGGACATTCTCAATAAAGCCACCGCCTGTGATGTGGGCAATGCCGTTGACCAACCCTTCCTTAATGAGTGGCAAGACAGCCTTGACATAGATACGAGTCGGCTCAAGAAGAACTTCCTTGAGCTGCTTGCCTTCCAATTCTGGAAGGACTTCCTCACCTGTGTAATCCGCAAAGACACGACGGACGAGAGAGTAACCATTGGAATGAATCCCACTTGAAGCAAGTCCGAGAAGAACATCTCCCTCTGCCACTTTTGAACCGTCAATGATTTGAGATTTTTCAGTCACACCGACCGCAAAACCAGCCAAGTCATAGTCATCTTCGCCGTACATGCCAGGCATTTCAGCCGTTTCCCCACCAATGAGGGCAGCACCAGCCTGCACACAGCCTTCTGCAACACCAGCGACTACTTGTTCTAGTTTAGCTGGTTCATTCTTCCCTGTCGCCACATAGTCGAGGAAATAGAGGGGCTCCGCACCCGCAGCAATGATATCATTGACACACATGGCTACACAGTCCTGACCGATGGTATCGTGCTTGTCGTACTTGATAGCCAGCATGAGCTTGGTTCCGACACCGTCAGTTCCTGAAATCAAGACGGGTTCTTTAACCCCAGTCTTTGAAAGGTCAAACATGCCACCAAAGCCACCAAGAGCTCCCATGACACCTGCACGCTCCGTACGAGCCACGTGCTTTTTAATCCGTTCAACAACTTCATAACCCGCTTCAACATCTACACCCGACTGGGCATAAGCATTTTTTGTCATTTATTTATTCCTTTTCTTTGAGAAGATTGCGACGTATTTTTAGATAAACAATTATTTTATCTAAAAATACTAGTCAGGGCTCTAGCTTTGATCCTATAGGACAAAGCGTCTACTGACAAATGCTTTAGCTTTTAGTCAGTAGTGAGACGTGAAGCATAAGCATTTTTATTTTCCTTTTCTTTAATGGAGGATCTATTGTCTATTTGTAAAAACTGGTCTTTTCTTCTAAACTTCTACGATAGTCTTCTTCATAGTCATAGAGAGGTGTTGGGTAGTCACCGTCAAAGTAAGCGACACAAAGACCACCATTCGGCGCATCTGTTTCAATACCAATCGAATCAATCAAACCTTCAATAGAAAGATAGGTCAGACTGTCCGCACCAATGATTTGACGCGTTTCTTCAACCGTATGATTGGCTGCAATCAGCTCCTGACGGGTCTGGATATCAATCCCGTAGAAGCATGGATAAGCTAGCGCTGGACTACCAATAGCAACGTGAACCTCAGTTGCACCCGCTTCTTTCAAGAGCTGAACGATCCGACGAGAGGTTGTTCCACGTACAATAGAATCATCAATCATAACCACACGCTTGCCTTTGACAACACCAGAAACTGCAGACAATTTCATCCGCACCCCTTGCTCCCGCAATTCTTGAGTCGGTTGGATAAAGGTACGTTGGGTGTATTGGTTCTTGATGAGACCCATTTCATTTGGCAAACCGGATTCTTCCGCAAAGCCCATGGCTGCGCTGAGTGAAGAATTGGGCACACCGACTACGATATCCGCCTCGTGCTTGAATTCACGCGCCAATTGGGCACCCATACGTTTGCGAGCCGTATGGACATTGACACCGTGGATATTAGAATCAGGGCGGGCAAAATAGATATACTCCATAGAGCAAATCGCGAGCTGAGTATCATCCGTATAGCTATCATACTGGATTCCCTTGTCATCAATAATCACAATCTCACCTGGCTTCAAATCACGAATCCATTCAGCACCAATAACCTCAAAAGCACAGGTTTCAGATGAAACAACCACCGCTCCGTTGGCCATTTTCCCGATAGAAAGCGGACGGAAACCATTGGGGTCAAGAGCCGCAATCAACTTGTCCTCAAACAGCAAGATATAGGCAAAGCCACCTTTGACAAGGCTGAGCGCTTCTTTGATTTTGCCCATCAAGTTCGGATTGTGACTCCGACGAATGAGGTGAGCCAAGATTTCCGAGTCCGAAGTCGCGCTGAAAATCGCTCCTCTTTGTTCCAGTTCTTTCTTGAGAGAAGCTGCATTGGTCAGATTGCCATTATGAGCCAATCCGAACTGCATATCGTGAAAACGGAAGAGGAAAGGCTGGATATTATCTACAGAAGCTTCGCCAGCAGTCGCGTAACGCACATGCCCAATCGCACCAGTTCCCGTCAATTTATCCAAATTAGCAGGATTTCTGAAGACTTCTGATAAAAGTCCCATGTCACGATGGCGCTTCAATTGCCCCTGATCATTGGAGAGGATTCCTGCCCCCTCCTGACCACGGTGCTGAAGACTATGGAGACCAAAATAGGTCAATTTAGCAGCATCTGGATGTCCCCAGATACCGAAAACACCACATTCTTCATTAAGAGATTTTACTTCGTATGTCATTTTTTATACCTTTTATTTTTACATTATAGCCCACTCTTCTAAAAGAAAATTAGGAATTTCATCTGGCTCGACTCTCTTATAACTATCAACTCCTACACACTGACCCAAATTAGGTTTACCAAACAGTTCTTGACTCAATAGCACAAGCTTCTCATTAGTTCTAATTTTTTCTTTAATTGTCGGGCTAAAGTAATAGTTTTCAGTGTAAGCAAATATTAAATAATTAAGAAAATCCAGTTTCTTCAATCGATCGCTACTATTAAACTGACTTTTTAGAGATTTATATTTCCTATCCCTTTTATGATAAAAAGCTAGCACCATCGTCTTTTCTTTTAACGGTAAGATAGCTAGATGCAACTTCTGAATACGATTATTTTTTGAATGGTTACTCGTATCATTCACTGGATATCCATACATATCTCTAATCAACGTTAATGAGCCTTGAAACGCTATCGGTGTCTTATAGGGGAGCACCTCATGAAAAATAATTTGATATGCTCCTTTAAGATTGTCTTCAATAGCAGTTTTATGGAGTAAAATTTCATTTTGAAAATCTTCAATATCATAATCAAAAGAATTATGAAGATCTTTTATTTTTTGAGATGTATTCTCTAATGTTTTATTAGAAATCTCAGGTATTCTTAAGTATAAAGCTTTCTTAATCGTCTTATCAGACATTATTTTTTCAAAATGATATTTTTCCTCCCTCCTTCTAACTAATTCTAAAAGGAAATTTTTCAATGCAATTTGTGACAACATTTTATCGCTAGGATAAGACGTAAGATTCATTTCATTTTCATATTCCTGAAAATAGAATGAATCACATTTACGACAAATAATTTGTATCGTTCCCGATTTGCTTACTCCCTTATCATT
The DNA here is from genome assembly GCF_003942685.1 of Streptococcus mitis. Classification (GTDB taxonomy): domain Bacteria; phylum Bacillota; class Bacilli; order Lactobacillales; family Streptococcaceae; genus Streptococcus; species Streptococcus mitis_CD. The sequence continues at coordinate 48,232 of NZ_RJNR01000009.1, forward strand.
ATCTAACAGATCGCTCCCTATTAAATAACCAGCTTGTGTTAACATGCCAGAATCAGAAATTTTTTTTAACGATAACTGTGGAATGGTGTGAGAATTGCAGAAACTTGTAGTATCTTTATCACAAAGTAAACACTTTCTTGGCTTTAAGTCCTCCTTCATTACTCTCATCTCTCTAGATAATAATTTTTTCAATTGAATCTTTTTTTCAATATCAGGTATATCAATTAATTTATTCAAATACTTCACAAACTTTCATTTTACTTCTCAAAACACACCAATCGTTATAGTCAGTTCTAGTCTTATTTCCCAGTAAAATATTTAACAGCTGATGCAAAGAGGTGCTGGTCTTTATTTCCTGGGATGTTTTGGAAGAGACCGTCTTCATAACGTTCTGAGTGTCCCATTTTACCGATGATTTGACCATTCTTGCTAGTAATTCCTTCGATGGCATGGACAGAACCATTCGGATTGAACTTAGAATCCATACTTGGTTTTCCATCAAAGTCAACATATTGGCTGAAGATTTGTCCATTGTCACGGAGTTCAGCGAATTCCTCAGCCGTCACGACAAACTTCCCTTCACCGTGCGAAACAGGAATAGCGTGGATATCGCCCACTTGCACCCCAGTCAACCATGGCGAGTTGGTATTGGCAATCCGGGTTTCCACCATCTTAGCCACGTGTTGGTTGGCATCATTATAGAAGAGGGTTGGGCTCGTACTGCTGGCATCTTCAAAGTTTCCGTATGGAAGAAGACCTGATTTGACCAAAGCCTGGAATCCATTACAGATACCGATAATCAAGCCACCACGAGCGATAAAGCCATCAATCGCTGCACGCACTTTTTCATTGAGCAGAATGTTGACGATAAACTTGGCTGATCCATCTGGTTCGTCCGCAGCTGAGAATCCACCTGCAAAGAAGAGAATGTTAGCCTTGCCGATATTGTCAACCATGGTTTCAACTGACTTGACAATAGCTTCTTCATTCAAGGTCACAAATGGTACCAAGTTGATCTCTGCACCTTCTTTTTCAAATGCCTTAGCTGAGTCATATTCTGAGTTGGTTCCTGGAAAGACTGGGATATAAACCACAGGTTTTTCAACCTTTTCTTTGGCATTAATCACAACATCTGATGCCACAGCTGGTACTTCAGCCAGTTCTTTGGCTTGGGCAAACTCTGTTGGGTAAACTTCTTCCAGTTTTCCTTGGAAGGCATTGTCAAGTTTGTGTCCATCTAACTTCACACCGTTGACAAGAAGTGTAAAGTTGGCTTTCGTTTGACCAATCTTCTCTACTCCAGCGATTTCTTCAGGAGATGTGAAGACAAATCCGCCTAGCTGAGCTGTCAAAGAACTTCCAAGTTCAGGCAAGGTTACCTCTGCACCAATATGATTCCCAAAAGTAGCAAGAGCCAAACTTTCAACCACACCACCATATTTGACAGCTGAAGCAGATGTCACTTTGTGACCAGCTTGGATGTCTTTAAACTGAGCAAAATTAGACTTAATCAAGTCAAAATCAATCTCTGTAGAGAGGGCTTGACCTGGGATGTAGTAGATATTTTCACCAGCAACCTTGAACTCAGGAGAGAGCACATTACGGCTATCTGCCGTCGTCACCCCAAAGGCAACCAAGGTTGGCGGTACTGTCAATTCTTCAAAGGTACCAGACATAGAGTCCTTACCACCGATAGATGGCAAACCAAGCTGAATTTGTGCCTCGATAGAGCCTAGGAGAGCTGCTACTGGCTGACCAAAACGCTCAGCTTGTTTGTCCATGCGCTCGAAATACTCTTGGTAAGAGAAACGAGCCTTAGACCAGTTGGCACCAGCAGCCACCAAACGAGCTGTCGCTTCGATCACCGCATAGGCAGCACCGTGGTATGGAGACCATTCTGCTACATAAGGGTTGAAACCTTGGGCCATAACTGACGCCGTATGAGTCACTCCGTGTTGAACTGGCAATTTCTGAACAGAAGCCTCAGTTGGTGTGAGTTGGTAGCGACCGCCAAGTGGGTGATTGATCGTCGAACGACCAACAGAGCAATCAAAGATGGTCTGCAAACCTTTTTGACTCGCATGGTTGAGGTTAGATAGAACGGTAAGGGTATCTGCTTCCAGTGTTTCTACGCTTGTTGTACGCTCCTCTGGAAGTTTGACGTCCTTGTCCACAACCTTAGCATCGACAACTACGCGCACACCATTGGTATCAAGGAAACGGCGTTCCAAGTCGACAATCGTTTCACCATTCCAGTGCATGACAAGATTTGGTTTTTCAGTCACTGTCGCCACAACAACAGCATCAATATTTTCTTTGTTACATTCTACAACGAAGGCATCTACGTCTTCTGGACGTACCACAACAGCCATCCGTTCTTGAGATTCAGAGATGGCAATTTCAGTACCATTCAATCCTTGGTATTTAAGAGGTACTTTGTTGAGGTCGATTTCAAGACCGTCTGCTAATTCACCGATAGCCACACAGACACCGCCTGCCCCAAAGTCATTAGATTTCTTGATAAGACGAGTGACATTGCCATTACGGAAAAGGCGTTGAATCTTGCGTTCTTCGATAGCATTCCCTTTTTGAACTTCAGCTCCAGCAGTTTCCACAGACTCAACTGTTTGAACCTTAGAAGAACCTGTCGCACCACCGACACCGTCACGTCCAGTCTTACCACCAAGAAGGATAATGACATCACCCGCTTCCGGTTTTTCTCGGACGACGTTGCCCTTAGGAGCCGCACCAACAACAGCACCTAGCTCCATGCGTTTAGCTACAAATCCTGGGTGGAAATACTCGCGAACGTAGGTTGTTGCAAGCCCAATCTGGTTACCATATGAAGAATAACCATGAGCCGCTGTTTTAGAAATAACCTGTTGTGGCAATTTACCAGCACGCGTTTCAGAGATTGGTGCTGTAATATCACCTGCACCCGAGATACGCATGGCTTGGTAGACATATGAGCGACCTGACAACGGATCACGAATGGCTCCACCGATACAAGTTGCCGCCCCACCAAATGGTTCAATCTCAGTTGGGTGATTGTGGGTTTCATTTTTGAACATGAGGAGCCAAGGTTCCTTGATACCATCAACGTCCACTTCGATTTCTACTGAGCAGGCGTTTATTTCATCAGACACTTCCATATCGTCCAAACGTCCATTAGCACGCTCATAACGACCGAAAATAGTCGCCATATCCATCAAGGTTTGTGGTTTTTCAGAACGCCCCAACTCATCACGCATGGCAATATATTTTTCATAGGTTGACTGCAATTGTTTTTGGAATTTAGAAGCTGAAAAGTCGATGTGTTTCAATTCAGTCTCGAAAGTGGTGTGACGGCAGTGGTCAGACCAGTAGGTATCCAACACCTTAAGCTCCGTCTCAGTCGGCACGCGCCCGATTGACTTAAAGTAGTCTTGGATAAAGAGCAAATCATCCACTTCCATTGCCATCCCTTGCTCGGCTTTGTAGCGGGCAAAATCTTCTGCTGTATAGCTTTCAAAGAAAGTCAATTTAGGAATGGTCTTGTCTGACTCTGAAAATTCCTGCTTGGCAATCCCTGTCGTGATGTCCTTGAAACGAGAATCAACTGGATTGAGCAAGTAGTTCTTGACCGCTTCCAACTCAGTCGCATCAATATCTTTATTCACCAAGTAAAGTTGGGCTGTATTAACCGTTACATCACTCGAACTTCCTAGTAAAAGCAAGGCTTCCTGTGAAGAAGCCGCACGCTGGTCAAACTGCCCTGGCAGGCTTTCGATGGCAAAGAAAGCATAGTTAGCAAGATCCGCCTGCACAGCCGCTTCGTCCAAGACGTGGTCTGTCACCTGCTCAGAGAAGATGTGTTTCTCTGCAGGCGCAAACAGGTCCTTAGCCAAGTTAAAGACATCATACACTTGCACAATACGAATACTTTTCAAGCTTGAAATTCCCAAGTTATGCTGGAGTTCTCTAACCAAACTCTCTGATTTGACCTGAAAATCAGCCTTTTTTTCAACAAAAATACGTTTATCCATCAATTCTTATTCCTTTATTTCAGCTCTTGCAATATCCCCAACGACCTTGAGGTTGTTATTTTAGTTCTTGCAACTTTTCCCAAACAATCTCGTAAACGTCTGTTAGTTCTCCCAATCCTCTACGGAGTGAAAAGGTCTGGGGGACCTTTTCAGCCTGAGTCCTTTTAGTTGAGAGACGAAGGTTTTCCGTTGCAAACAGATTATTTCAAACCTTGCAACTTCTCCCAGACAACTTCATAAACGTCTGTTAGCTCTCCCAATCCTCTACGGAAAACATCCTTATCCATGTGGTTGCCATCCGCATCCCACAAACGGCAGTTATCTGGTGAAAACTCGTCTGCCAAGATAATCTTGCCATCCTTGTCAAAACCAAACTCTAGCTTAAAGTCAATCAATTTAAGGCCAATCTCAACAAACCAAGCTTTCAAGAGCTCATTGATACGACGAGTTTCTTCCTTCAAGTAAGCGATTTGCTGGTCATCCGCAATCTGTAGGAATTTCACATGCTCGTCATTGATAAATGGGTCATCCAAATCATCATTTTTGTAGTAAAATTCAACAATCGGAGTCTCAAATGCGATTCCTTCATCTACACCAAAACGTTTTGAAAAGGAACCAGCCGTGTAGTTGCGTAGCACGACTTCCAAAGGAATGATTTCAACCTTTTTATTGAGTTGTTCTGTATCTGAAAGTTTCTCCACAAAGTGAGTCGCCACACCAGCCGCATTTAATTTCTCAAAAATAAAAGATGAAATCTGATTATTCAAAACTCCTTTGCCCGCAATCTGCTCCTTCTTAACACCATTGAAAGCAGTCGCCTGGTCCTTGTAAGTTGAAATAATAAGATTTTCATCCTCAGTTGTATAGATATCTTTAGCTTTTCCCGAATAGATCAATTGTTTTGACATTTTAAAGTTCGCCTTTCGTATTACTTGAGCACATTCTACCATAAAAAACCTAAAATTACAAGAATTTAAACGAATAAATAGCAGATGAACTTCAAAAATTGTAAAGAAAAAACTGCAAGAAGAATCTTTCTCACAGTTTAAAAATCATTTAACTCTAAAAATACGAACATTACTCTTTGTTCAAAAATTGATCCAAATAATAACGAAGATAACTTTTCTTGCCCGTAATCATTTGCAGGCGACCTTCCACCCCATACCGAAGTTTTTCAGCCTGCTCCGAAGTTAGATTAGTCTCCGCCTCAATTTTAAAGAAATTCCCTTTCTCAGTCTTAGTAGCTGTCGCATCTATGCTGGTAATAGTAGAATCTAGGAAAAGTTGATTCTTGGAATCATGAGTCGTCGTATAGCGAACAGAATCACCGACCTTGATTCTTGCTATATCTTTTGAACTTAGATAAGCTGTAAGTTTGGCTTTCCCTTCTTTTTCCAAGGATGGATAGAGTTGGGCTAGTAGGGTACCTTCTGCTACCATGGTAGAAGTACTGGTCTCAGGATTAAGATGAAGCACCCCATCCTCACTCGCCGTAATTTTCCCCTTGTCTAGAAGATTTCCCTGAACCTTCTTGCCTGATGCCACCTCCAAGATTTTCTGGTCTAAAAGAGTCAATTCCTGACCAACCTTAGCCAAGTGTTGGGACTTAAGGGACTCCAATTGACTGCTTAAGCCTGACGCATAGGATTGCTGGGTACCTGAACCTGCATACTGGATACGGTAAGTAGCAAGACTGGATTCTAACTGAGAAAGCTGCGCTTCAACTTGCGCAACTGCTTGTGCCTTAGCTTGCGGATTTTCCTCGCCCTGAGACTTGTAGGACTGGTAGAGAGAGTAGGCTAGATTCTGATTGGCCAAGGAAGCGCCTGTTTCAATAGCTGACTTAGCTGTCTGGTAATCGCGAATTTTAGCCTCTGTTTGGCTGATGAGGTTGCCGATTTCGGCTTGGGTTTGGCTAGCTGCTGCATTCTGAGATGCGATGGTCTCATTTTGTTGCGATGTACTAGCCCTAAGACTAGCCGCTTGGCTGAGGTAGTCGCGAAAGGTGGCTTGGTAGCCAAATTTATCCTCCTCTGGAAAGTGGTTCTCCCCTTCTTGCAGGCTCTTTTGCAAATACTCCAATTGCTTTTTTTGATCCTTGAGCATGTCCAACTGACTGGCATAGGCCTCTGCTTGGATACCCTCTGCCCCTTCCTGATATTGAACCAACAGTTCTCCCTTCTTAACCAGCTTATTTTCTTCCAAATGATTGACAAGAATACGATTGTTGCTAGTTGACTGGATATTTGCAAGGATTCGACTAGGCTCAACAGTCGCTCTAGTGGATAAACTCATCTCCTTCTCTGCAAATGTTGCAAATCCAAGCAAAAACACGAGCAGAAGAGACATGGGTACAATCACCCGACTGGAAAAATTATGGTAACGACGATTATAAAACTCCGCACTTTCTAAAAATTCTGGTTTCATCCTCTCCTCTTTCTAGCTATTCACCAAATGGGCGTAAAAGCCACCCTGTGCAAGCAAATCAGCATGCTTTCCTTCTTCGACAATCTTGCCCTGATCCAAGACAACAACCTTCTCTGTCCGCTCAGCAATGGTCAAGCGGTGAGCAATGAAAATCAAGGTCTTGTCTAAAGCCATAAGATTATCGACAATTCGCTTCTCTGTCAGAATATCCAAACTGCTGGTCGCCTCATCCAAAATCAAGACCGGCGCATCTGTCAAGAGAGCACGCGCCAGAGCGATTCTCTGACGCTGACCACCTGAAATCCCTGCCCCATCCGAAGTCAATTCTGTTTGGTAATTCAGTGGCATGCGCTCAATATCCTCCCGAATCTCTGCTAATTCAACCGCCCGTAAGATATCCTCCTGAGTCGTCCCCTCCTTGGCTCCAAGGAGAAGATTCTCCAAAATCGTTCCGTTAAATACATAGGGCTGTTGAGGCAGATAGTTGATATACTGACGCAGAGCCTTTTTATCAATCTGATTAAGATTGACACCACCCAGACTAATCTCTCCCTGACTTGGGTCGTAAAAATTAACCATCATCTTGGCCAAGGTCGTCTTACCTGACCCTGAAATCCCCACAAAAGCCACCTTAGAGCCTTGAGGAATAGTCAAATTGATATCCGACAAGACGTCTCGACCATAGCCATACTTATAGGAAACCTGCTTGAAAGTCAGCTCTCCCTTCATCAAGCTCAAGTCCTCGACCGTTTTCTTCTCCTCAAACTCAGAAGCTACCAGATAAACCTCATTCAGACGGTTATTGGCAACCTGCGCTGTCTGAAGCTTGGTTTGTAGATTGATGATATTTTCCAAAGGATTGGTAAAGTAAACAAGCAAGGTATTATAGGTAATCAACTGCCCCAAACTCATCTTGCCATCCATGACCAGAACAGCCCCCATCCAGAGAATGCCGACATTGAGCAAGAGATGGGCAACTTTTTTCAGAGCCTTTTGCTGACTCTCTGCTCGACTATAGGTAAAGGATTTTTTCAGATAATCCACAAATTCCTTGTCAATTTTTTGGTAACGCTGACTTTCACTGGTCAAGGACTTGATAGTCTCAATACCGTTGATGTCCTCAATAATAGAAGAAGACAGAACCGCATTGGCTTCCATGGTGTCCCGATTCATCTTTTCAAACGGCTTCATAAAAGCAAAGATAATCACTGTATAGATCGGAAGCGCCAGTAAAGTCATAAAAAAGAGATTGGTATTTTGTGAAAATAAAACAAGGGAAATAATGACGACCGTTGACACGTCCAAGAAAATCGAAAGAATGGTCGAAGCCAGCGCATCGATGATACTGTTAGCATCCGTAAAACGAGACACGATTTCCCCTGTACGACGTGTCGCAAAAAAGGTCATAGGCAGGTGAAAAACATGCTTGATATAGGACAAAATTACATCAATCGACAAGCGTTGCCCCAAAACAAGCAAGAGATACTCCTGAGCATAAGACAAGATCTGCTGGAGGATATAGACGATGACCAAACCAATAGAAATAATCCCCAACGTCGAACGCATCTGATCTGGCACATAGGTATCAATGATAGACTGCAGATAATAAGAACCCACAATATTAATCACGGTTACCAAGAGCGTCGCCAAAACGATATTAGCAATCAAGCCACGCTGCTTCACTAATATAGGGATAAAAGAGAGCAGACCATTCTTTTGATCCTTATGAGGCTTGTAGTCTGGACTAGGTGCCATAAACAGAGTCACTCCTGTCCATTCTTCCGCAAAACGCTCACGTGGCAGTTTGGTCAATTTCACCCCAGGATCTGGATCGGCAATATGAATGCTATCCTTATCCTGCCCAGTCACCACATAGTAGTGGAGTAATTTTCCTTCCTTAAGCACATGAGCAACAAAAGGAAAGGTCAAATCTGGCAAGTCAAAGAGCGTCATATCCGCCTTAATTGCTCGCGTCTCAAAGCCAATCTCCTCTGCCACCTTGACCAAGCCCAAAGCCGTTGTCCCATCCATGGTTGTCTTGGTCAATTCTCGCAAGTGAGCCAAAGAATAATAGCTACCATAGTAGCCAAAAACCATGGCTAATGAAGCTACACCGCAGTCCATCTGATCCACTTGCGGACGATAGTGACGTTTACAAAATTTCATATTCATCTCCTTTTTCCTAATACTCAATGAAAATCAAAGAGCAAACTAGGAAACTAGCCGCAGGTTGCTCAAAACACTGTTTTGAGGTTGTAGATAAGACTGACGAAGTCAGCTCAAAACACTGTTTTGAGGTTGTGGATAGAACTGACGAAGTCAGTAACCATACCTACGGCAAGGCAACGTTGACGTGGTTTGAATTTGATTTTCGAAGAGTATAAACTCATCTGATAACAACTATCTTACCCCAATCCCCAAACAAAAACTGGACTTCCTTCCCAAATGCACCTATCTCCCTCCCAACTGTACTTTTAAGATAAAAAAATAGGTAGAACAAACATTCTACCTAAAATATATATTTATTTCTTTTTCTTCCTAACTTTTTTGTCAATCATATACAAAACGATAATCGAAAATAGCGGTGGTACAATATAACTCTTTTCACTCATTGTCAGCTGAAATCCCAGAGTTGCTAGTATCTTAAAGATGAAAATATTCATCAAAAATAGAAAAACAAATACTAAAAAATATCCTACAACCTTCTTCATTTCTTTTCTTCAACTTTCCTAATTTCTATAACTATTTTATCAAAAATATATGTAAAACTCCAAATAAATACCTCAACTGCACTTTCTTGGCAAAAAAATAGGCAGAACAAGCGCCCTGCCTAAAATATATATTTATAAAGATTAAAATGTAGATAATTGTCAAATAGGATATTTATATACATTCTTAGCAACATGCAACTCCTCTTATCTTGCTTCTTGCTATTCTTTACGTTTGACGACTTCTACCACATCCCCTACACTTTGGAGTTGGTCAATTTCCTCATCGCTGATTTCGATATTAAATTCATCTTCCAGTGTCAAGATAAACTCCATCAAATCAACTGAGTCAGCATCCAAGTCGTCTTTCAGACTCAAGGATTCTGTCACGACAAAGTCTTCTCCCTGTCGCTCTTGGATAATGGTCACAATACGGTCAAAAATTTCTTTTTCTGTCATCTCTTTTATTCTCCTGAAAATTCACGCGCAGTCTTGACAACTACGTCTGTTTCTAACATGGTACGAATCTGGCGAATCGTACTATAAACAGCCTTGGCATCGCTTGAGCCATGAGTCTTGACAACCGGTGCCTTGACACCAAACAAGACTGCTCCACCAACATCTGAGTAGTTGAGCTGTTTTTTCAAACCTCTGAGGCTGTCCTTGAGAAGGAGGGCGCCTAGTTTCGCTCGGAGACCACCACCAGTGATGGAGTTCTTGAGCAAGCCCATGATTCCCATAGCTGTCCCTTCAATGGATTTGAGCACAGCGTTTCCCGTGAAACCATCTGCCACAACAACATCTGCAACGCCATTCATCAAATCACGCGCTTCCACGTTTCCGATAAAGTTTAAACTTTCATCAGCCACCAGTAATTCATAGGTTTCCTTACGAAGCGGGTCGCCCTTACTACTCTCTGTTCCGTTATTGAGCAAGCCAACACGTGGTTGCGCAATTCCACGAACATTTTTAGCATAGAAGGATCCTAGAACCGCGTATTGATGGAGGTGCTGGGCTGTATTTTCCGCATTAGCACCGAGGTCTAGCATGTCAAAACCTTTCCCATCAATAGTCGGCAAGGTTGACATAAGCCCTGGTCGGTCGATATTCTTGATACGACCCACGATGAAAAATCCTGCTGCTAGTAAAGCACCTGTATTTCCTGCGGAAAGAACAGCATCTGCTTCACCCTCTTTGACAGCCTTGGCCGCCAAGACCATACTGGCATTTTTCTTCTTCCGAATAGCTCTCGTAGGTTCATCGTCTGAATCAATCTTCTCATCCGTATGGATAATGCTGACGCGCTCTGTGGCTTTCAGATATTGCTTGATTTTAGCTTCATCTCCGTAGAGTTGAACCTCGATATCTGAAAAGTCAGCTAGGGCTTGATTGACACCCTCAACGATGGCTTGAGGTGCGTAATCGCCCCCCATGGCATCTACTGCGATTTTTTTCATTTATTTTCCTCTTTTAGTAATTGTCCCCAGTCGGATAGGGAATCAATAAATTTCTTTGATTTTAGGTGAATCCCAACGTACTCTTCGTATAGTTGATCCATAAATTGGCGTAGCTCTTGCTTGATTTCAGGCTTAAGCGAAATGGTCTCCAAAGTCTCAAAATCAATGGCTTGAAACTGATTGAGCAGATAGGGGATATTGGGATTGAGATGGCAACGTCTCTCATCCTCATGATAATGCTCTGGACAGAGGCAGGCTCCATATTTGAAAGAAAAATCAAAAGCCTGACCGACCCGATGGCAAAAGACACACTCATTAAAATTGAGGCTAATCCCAAATCGAGTCAAGATTTGAATTTCAAAAATATTGGTCAAAACCTGATAATCCAAGCCAGCTTCCATCAACTCCAAAGTCTTTTGCAAAAAAGCAAACAAGGGAGCATCCTGCTGATTGTCCTGCAAACTAGCATCTGTAAGAGCCGCCACGTAGGTCGCATAGGCCATGACAAAGAGATCACTATTAATCTTGGGAAAGGTCATCACCTCATGGTAGTCCTCGATGTAGCTAAGACCGTCATCATTGATTCGTAAGAGAAACCGTGCCAACACCAAGGGCTGAATAACCGGAGCTAGTTTGGACTGGCCAGCGTGTTTGACGAAAAACATGCGCTTGCCCGCCTGCTCGGTAAAAATTTTGACCAGCTTGTCATCCTCACGAAAGTTACGATTGTAGAGCACCAAGCCTTGACTCGTGATAGACTGAATCATGCTTCTCTCATGTACTCCTCAAGTCGTTTCATGGCTTCTTTGATAGTCTCCATGCTGGCTGCATAAGATAGGCGAACATAACCTTCTCCATAACGCCCAAAGGCCGCACCAGGGATAAAGGCAACAGCCTTCTTCTGAGCAAAATCCTTCAGAAAGGCAAAGGAATCTTGATTGTAGCCCGCTGGAATCTTAGCAAAGATATAGAAGGCACCGTCTGGTTTGATAATCTCAAAACCAAGAGCAGTCATCTTTTCGATGATATAATCTCGACGCTGGATATATTCCTTCTTCATCGGTTCCGCATCATTTTTACCAGCCGTCAAGGCTTCTACCGCAGCATGTTGAGCCATGGTATTTGCAGCAGTGACCAAGTACTGGTGACTCTTAATCAACTGAGCTGTAAAGGCTGTAGGAGCGAAAATCAGTCCCAAACGCCAACCTGTCATGGCATGTGATTTAGATAGACCATTGATAATGATAGCCTGATCTCTCAGCATCGTTCCTAGAGATACATGAGTTTCCCCTGTGTAGGTCAATTCTGAGTAAACCTCATCACAGACAACGAAAATCTCATACTTACGTAAAACAGCTGCCAAGGCTTCCAACTGCTCTCGACTATAGGTAATTCCTGTCGGATTTGCTGGATAGTTAAGAATAACCGCCTTGAGCTTGTCACCTTGCTCCAAAATAGCCTTCTCCAACATCTCAGGAGTCAAGACAAACCCATTTTCAGTTGTGTCAATCTCGACAACCTCTGCCCCAACCAGATTGACAATTGGTTCATAACCCGGATAAGCAGGAGCTGGCAAGAGCACCTTGTCTCCCTCTTCCAAAATAGCTGTCAAAGTAGCAGATAAAGCCTCTGTCGCCCCAATTGTAACCAAGATTTCATTTTCAGGAGCATAGTCCAGTTGATACTTTTCCTTAACAAAGTTACTGGCCGCCTGACGTAAAGTCAGCAGGCCACTCATCCCTGTATAGTAGGATTGGTTCTGATCAATCGCTCGCTTGGCCGCCTCCTTGACATGATTTGGCGTTGTAAAATCAGGTTCCCCCAAGGTCAAACGCAAGACCCCAGGAATCTCCGAAATAGCCTGGTCAAACTGACGAATCAACGAAACTTGAATCTTATCTAACTGTTTATTAAAGCGCTTAGTTAAGTCCATAGATACCTCCCACTTTCAAAACGTATCTCTATTATACTACAAAAGCCCCCCGACCGCAAAAATACATTAGAGAATAGCTTTCCACTTTCTATTTTACTTTTCCTCTTTACAGGTCTATAATGGTAACAGATTCTATTTGGAGGTTTTTATGTCATTTTTATCAAAAAATGGAGCAGGCATCTTGGCCTGCCTTCTCATTTCTATCGTATCTTGGTACTTAGGAGGATTCTTCCCTGTTATTGGTGCGCCCGTTTTTGCGATTTTCATAGGCATGCTTCTCCATCCCTTTCTCTCGTCTTATAAACAACTGGATGCGGGTTTGACCTTTAGTTCCAAGAAATTGCTCCAGTATGCCGTTATCTTGCTTGGTTTTGGTCTCAATATCTCGCAAGTCTTCGCAGTTGGGCAATCTTCACTCCCTGTCATCCTGTCCACCATTTCAATAGCCTTGATTGTTGCCTACCTCTTCCAACGATTCTTTGCAATGGACACAAAACTGGCTACCTTGATTGGAGTAGGTTCTTCCATCTGTGGGGGCTCTGCCATTGCAGCGACAGCGCCCGTTATCCATGCCAAGGAAAAGGAAGTAGCCCAAGCCATCTCCGTTATCTTTTTCTTCAATGTCTTGGCTGCACTTATCTTTCCAACTCTAGGAACCTGGCTTCATCTATCCAATGACGGCTTTGCCCTCTTTGCAGGAACTGCAGTCAACGATACTTCCTCTGTAACCGCTACAGCTAGCGCCTGGGACAGTCTCTACCAGACCAATACCCTCGAATCCGCAACCATTGTCAAACTCACACGTACTCTGGCTATCATCCCCATCACTCTCTTTCTCTCCTACTGGAAAAGTCGTGAACAAAAAAATAAGCAAGGCTTACAACTGAAAAAAGTCTTCCCACTTTTTATCCTTTACTTTATCCTTGTATCGCTCCTAACCACCTTACTGACCTCTCTCGGGGTATCCAGTAGTTTCTTTACCCCTCTCAAACAACTCTCCAAATTTCTCATTATCATGGCCATGAGTGCTATCGGACTCAAAACCAATCTGGTCGCTATGGTCAAATCCAGCGGAATATCCATTGTGCTCGGAGCCATCTGCTGGATTGCCATCATCCTCACCAGTCTTGGTATGCAGACCCTTATCGGCATTTTCTAATCCTCTTCGAAAATCTCTTCAAACCACGTTAACGTCGCCTTGCCGTAGGTATGGTTACTGACTTCGTCAGTTCTATCCACAACCTCAAAACTGTGTTTTGAGCTGACTTCGTCAGTTCTATCTGCAACCTCAAAACTGTGTTTTGAGCAACCTGCGGCTAGTTTCCTAGTTTGCTCTTTGATTTTCATTGAGTATAATAAAAAGGTAGCCCATCAGCTACCTTTTTATTATACTTCCTCAATCAAGCGTGTATGTTCTCTCTTGATGCAACGATTCATCACGATATCATCACATCCACCAGCACGCAAGATTTCTTCCGCTTCTAGACTTTCAAGTCCTAGCTGTGCCCAAAAAATCTTGGCATCAGCCTTGAGAAAATCACGCGCCACATCTGGCAGAAATTCACTGCGACGGTAAACATTGACAATATCTACAGGAAAAGGAATCTCAGCTAGGCTAGCATAAGCCTTTTCACCCAAGATTTCACCACCTGCCGCCTTGGGATTGACTGGGATAATTTTATAACCCCGATCCTGCATTTCCTTTGTCACTCGATTGCTAGTTGTTTCCTCACGGTCTGACAAGCCCACCACAGCAAGGGTTTTACTCGTTGCGAGATACTGACGAATCACGCCATCACTTGGATTGATAAATTCTTGACTCATAGAAATCCTCCTTTTTCATCAGTATAGCACAATTTGAAAAGGCTTGCAGATTTTGGCTACAAAAAAGCTCCTAGCAGTTCACTTCTGCTAGGAGTATGTTTTATTCTAAGCGAAAACTTAAATCTTTTTCTCAATACTGAAAAGTGGAGAAAGTGGGCGTTTTTCATGGATACGTACAATAGCATCCCCTAGGAGATGAGCGATTGAAATTTGCTCAATCTTATCGATCAAACGCTCTTCTGGCAAGTAGATTGTATCCAAAACAACCAATTTCTTAATAGCTGATTTTTGGATATTGTCCATGGCAGGACCAGAAAGAACTGGGTGCGTACAGCTTGCATAGACTTCAACAGCACCAGCTTCCGCAAGAGCATCTGCCGCATGACAAATCGTTCCAGCAGTATCAATCATATCATCAATCAAGATACAAGTCTTGCCTTCGACCTTACCGATGATGTTCATGACTTCACTAGTATTCATCTTATCAACGCTACGACGTTTATCAATAATAGCAATAGATGTTTTCAAAAATTCTGCCAACTTACGGGCACGAGTCACTCCTCCATGGTCTGGGCTGACAACCACATAGTCAGAACCAACCATACCACGACGCTCAAAATAATCCGCAATCAGAGGAGCTCCCATCAAGTGATCCACAGGAATATCAAAGAATCCTTGAATCTGTGCAGCATGCAAGTCGATGGTCAATAAACGATCCACTCCAGCTACTTCAAGCATATTTGCGACAAGTTTTGAAGTGATTGGCTCACGCGCTCTCGCCTTTCTATCCTGACGTGCATACCCATAGTAAGGCATAACAACATTGACAGATTCTGCACTCGCACGCTTCAAAGCATCTACCATAATCAAAATTTCAAGCAGATTGTCATTTACAGGCGAGCTAGTTGATTGTAGGATAAAGACGTGTTTCCCACGGATTGATTCTTCGATATTGACCTGAATCTCTCCATCTGAAAATTGGCGGACACTTGATTTCCCCAACTCTATCCCAATCTCCTGCGCTACACGTTTTGCCAATTCTTGATTAGAAGAAAGGGCAAACAGCTTTAAATCAGAAAAAGACATGATTTCCTCCGGTATATATGTATCGCTTGTGCTTTTCACAAGATTTTTCCATTTACCATTGTAGCGCTTTTTGCACTATTTTTCAATCAAAAATAAAAGAAGGGCAGCATATTTGTACCCTTGCATCATTCTTTTAAAAAATATTCTAGTTCATCAACTCATTGTGCTTCTCAACAAAGCAATAAGCCTGATAAAAACCATAGAGAGTAATGGCCGTAACCACTGGAATCGCTAAAGGCAACTCTGTCTCCAACTCCACAAAAGGAGAGTTAAACAAGAAGTGAGTTCCCAAGGCTAAACCTAGGAAAATAAGCCCCTGTTTCTTTCCAACTTTCTGCCCTTTACAGGCTCTGTAAAGCAAGTAAACACCCACTACCGCCAGACCTGAAAAAGTCCAGTGAGAGGCAATTCCTGAGATGATACGCTCTAAAATTCTCGAAATGGTAAAGTCAAATCCCTCCGGTAAATCCGTACGAATATAGCCAATATCCTCAATCATTTGGAATCCCAAACCAGAAGCAATCCCAAGTAAAAACAAAGATTTTAATTTTCGCACAGGAATCAAAGCCAAAACAAAAACAAGTGGCAATAATTTCAACGGTTCTTCTACCAAAGGAGCCACAATAGCACTTTCAAAGGCATTTAAAAATGCACTATCTGGGAAAAGAGCACCCAGTAAATCATGGATATAGGTATTAGAAAAACTAGACAACCAGCCTGAAAGGAACATCCCACCCAATAAAGACAGAATCAAGGCCTTCTTTGGCAATTCCCATTTTTTCCCAATACGGAAAAGGAAATAAAGAGCCGGAATCATGTAAAAGAGAGCTAGAAAGATAGAAACTCCCATTAGTCCATATTCCGCAGCTGACATCGAACCGTCCGTATAGTAGATGGTTTCATACTGTAAACCAATACATAGCAATAAGATAAAAATAAATAAAATACTGTTTTTCTTCATACACTTTCTTTCTAAATGAAGTATTTATAATTCTACGACTGTCATACTTCCTGTATCCACATCGTAAATAGCACCAGAGATAATGACATCATCTGGTATTAGGGGAGACTCGATAAGGAGTTGCATGTCCTCACATACACTCTCCTCTATATCTTGAAAGGGCAAGAAGTCCTGGTCTGACACATCGACACCCAATTCTTCCTTCAAATACTCCTGAAAAGAGCCATTTTCAAAGGTCTGAGCACCACAGTCTGTATGGTGCAATACCACAATCTCTCTTGTCCCCATTTGTTGCTGGGAAATCACCAGAGAACGAATCATGTCTTCTGTCACTCGACCACCTGCATTCCGCAAGATATGAGCATCCCCAAGTGCCAAACCTAGAGCTTGCGCAACGTGCAAACGAGAGTCCATACAGGTCACAATGGCTACTCTAGTTTTGGGTTTAAGTGGCAGATTTAACTGCCCATGTAGGGCAACATAAGCCTGATTGGCTTGCATAAACTGTTCAAAATACGACACGATTCCCTCCTCGAAAATTTGATAGTCAAATATTTCTCCTATCTTATCATTTTTAAAAGGATTTGTCACGGATTATGCAAAGACCTTTTTCAAAACTTCCTGAATCGTTGTTACTCCAATGACCTGAATTTCCTTAGGCGGAGTGATTCCTGTCAAAGAATTCTTAGGTACATAAATCTTAGTAAATCCCAGTTTAGCAGCTTCATTGATGCGTTGTTCGATACGATTCACGCGCCGAATCTCTCCCGTCAAACCAAGTTCTCCTACAAAACATTCCTGAGGATTAGTTGGCTTGTCTTTATAACTCGAAGCAATAGCAACCGCAACAGCTAAGTCTATCGCAGGTTCATCCAATTTAACACCGCCAGCAGATTTGAGATAGGCATCCTGATTTTGCAAGAGAAGACCTGCACGCTTTTCCAAAACAGCCATAATCAAACTCGCACGATTAAAATCAAGTCCTGTCGTCGTACGCTTGGCATTTCCAAACATGGTCGGTGTTACCAAAGCCTGAACCTCCGCCAAAATCGGACGCGTCCCTTCCATAGTCACAACGATTGACGAACCAGTCGCCCCATCCAAACGCTCCTCTAGGAAAACTTGACTCGGATTGAGGACTTCAACCAAGCCACCCGACTGCATCTCAAAAATCCCAATCTCATTAGTGGAACCAAAACGATTTTTAACCGCCCTCAAAATACGGAAGGTATGGTGACGCTCCCCTTCAAAGTAAAGCACCGTATCCACCATATGCTCCAACATACGAGGACCAGCCAAGGTTCCTTCCTTGGTCACATGACCTACGATAAAGATGGCGATGTTATTAGTTTTGGCCAGCTGCATCAGTTCAGCCGTCACCTCACGCACCTGAGAAACAGACCCCTGCACCCCTGAAATCTCAGGAGACATGATGGTTTGAATTGAATCAATAATGAGGAAGTCTGGCTGGATTCTTTCCACCTCAGCTCGAATACTCTGCATATTAGTCTCTGCATAGAGATAAAACTCGCTATCGATATCTCCCAAGCGCTCTGCTCGCAACTTGATTTGCTGGGCAGACTCCTCCCCACTGACGTAGAGAACAGTCCCCACTTGGGACAACTGGGTTGAGACTTGTAGGAGAAGGGTTGATTTTCCAATCCCAGGATCCCCGCCGATGAGGACGAGACTTCCTGGTACCACTCCGCCTCCAAGTACACGGTTGAATTCCTCCATGTCCGTCTTAGTTCGATTAACGTTGATAGAAGTCACCTCAGCCAGTTTCATAGGCTTGGTTTTCTCACCTGTCAAGGACACACGCGCATTCTTGACCTCGGCAACCTCAACCTCTTCTACAAAAGAAGACCAAGACCCACAGTTGGGGCAACGCCCCAGATATTTAGGGGAATTATACCCACAATTTTGACATACAAATGTCGCTTTTTTCTTTGCGATGATAAACCTCTTTCTATATCTCTAACTCACATTCAATCACTTGGCAAAAATCAATCTTCTCGTCTGGTACAAATTGGCGCATGAGCATTCGATGAGCGACAACTAGCACTGTCTGGTAGTCTCGGTACTTAGCCATGCATTCTAGAAAACGAGACTTCATTCCCGTAGCTGTCTCATATTGAATAGGGCTATTAGGAAGTAACTCCCCCTTATTTTCTAGAAACATAGTACGAGCTTTTTCAAAATTATCTGTGCCACTTTCATAAACCTGCCATTCATGCAATAATGGCTCCACTCTCAAAGGAAGTCCAGTAACACAAGCCACATAAAAAGCCGTTTCTAAAGCTCTTGTGACTGCAGAAGATATGATTATTTCAGCTGAAAGGAGTAAAGGATTGGTGCTCAGTTTCTGGGCTTGTTGCCGTCCCTTCTCAGACAAGGGTGCCAAATCTATCCCAAATCCCGTATAAGAACGCTCCTCTAACTCACTATAATCTGGCTCCCCGTGACGTACAAAGATAATCTTCATCCTAGTCCCCTGTCGAACCAAAACCACCAGTCCGTAAACCGTCTGCCACATCTCCATCTGCAATTAAGAAAGGAGCAAAGACAGCCTGGACAACACGTTCTCCAACTTCAAGAACAACCTCTTGGTCTGTTATATTCTTCATCTGAGCAAAAATATGCCCTTCATTTCCAGGATTTCCATAATAATCCCCATCAATGATCCCAACTGAATTAATTAAAACCAAGCCTTTCTTACGAGGATTTGAAGAGCGATCATAGAGGTAGAGAACCTCAGTCGGTTGCATATAAGCCTTAACCCCTGTCGGAACCAAGACAATCTCTCCTGGCGCAATAACCGTACGCACAGCAACCTTTAAATCGTAACCAGCCGCATGCGCTGTCTCACGCTTGGGCAATAAATTTTCATCTGTAAAACTAGAAACCAATTCAAAACCACGAATTTTCATCATCTTCTCTTTTCTATTATCATTTATTCTAGATTATTCTATCTTATTTATTCGGAAAAAGCACGAAAAAAAGAGCACACAATTCAAATCGCTTAGGGCTGCTGGATTCCTCCCCTGACCCGCTTCACGCAGAACTGTTGCTCCACCATTTATTATATCACATTCCTATTCATTTTAAAAGCAAAATTATTTTTTCCGTCTATTTCTAAAAAAATCCTGCATAATAGCTGCACATTCATCTTCCAAAATTCCCGTTTCAACCTCCACACGATGATTGAGACGCTCATCTGTCAAGATATCGTACAAACTCCCAGCAGCGCCAAATTTCTGGTTTTTAGCCCCATAGACCACGTTTGGAATACGGGCAAGGCCAATCGCCCCACTACACATGACACAAGGCTCAATGGTCACAAAAAGCGTGCAATCCAGCAAGCGCCAGCTCTCCTCACTCAGGTTCGCATTCTCTATAGCCATAATCTCCGCATGCATTACAGCTCGTTGCAACTCCTCACGCGCATTATGCCCACGGCCAATGATTTCTCCGTCCTTGACAATCACACAACCAATTGGAATTTCATCGTGTTCAAGAGCAATCTCAGCCTCTCTCAAAGCTTCCCTCATAAAGACTTCTTTTTCTTCAACTGTATAATTCATCAATTTCCCTTTTACTACTTATCGATTTTATTATTATATCATGAATCCCAAGACAAAAAAAGCCACCGAATGCGGTGACTTTATAGGGAGATTATTATGAAAAAGAAAAGTTTAGGATATTTGTTACAACAAGTTAGGAGGTCTTCTTGTAACTGTCTATAGTATACCCGACCTATCTTAAACAAATCTTAAAAATCTCTTAAGACCAAACACTTTCTAAAATATTTGTTTGTTCACGACCAGGACCTACTGAGAAAGTAGAAATACGAACGCCAACCAATTCACTCACACGACGAACATAGTTACGCGCATTCTCAGGAAGATCTTCCAAATTACGAACTCCGGTAATATCTTCTGACCAACCTGGCAACTCTTCATAGATAGGCTTGCAACGCTTCAATTGCTCAAGACTAGCTGGATAGTAGTCAATACGTTGACCATCAAGATCATAGGCCACACAGATTTTCACTGTATCCAAACCACTCAAAACATCGATAGAGTTCAATGAAAGGTTCGTAATACCAGAGACACGGCGGCTATGACGCATCACAACTGAGTCAAACCAACCCACACGACGTGGACGACCAGTTGTTGTACCATATTCATGACCGACTTCACGGATACGTTCTCCCACTTCATCAAACAACTCAGTTGGGAAAGGACCGTCTCCTACACGACTCGTATAGGCTTTACATACACCAACAACCTTGTCAATCTTACTTGGACCAACACCAGAACCAATGGTCACACCACCAGCCACAGGGTTTGACGACGTAACAAATGGATAGGTACCTTGGTCGATATCTAGCATAACACCTTGTGCACCTTCAAAAAGCACACGTTTACCGTTATCAAGCGCATCATTCAAAATGACAGATGTATCTGTCACATACTTCTTGATTTGTTGACCATATTCGTAATATTCTTCAAAAATATCATCGAAAGCAATCGCTTTACTGTCATACAATTTTTCAAAAAGACGATTCTTTTCAGCAAGGTTACGTTCTAAACGCTCACGGAAAATATCTTTATCCAAAAGATCTGCGATACGAATCCCAACACGAGCAGCCTTGTCCATATAAGCTGGACCAATCCCCTTGATTGTAGTACCAATCTTATTGTCGCCCTTAGCTTCTTCTTGCAAACGGTCTAACTCGATATGATAAGGCAAAATAACATGCGCGCGATCAGAAATACGCAAGTTATCAGTTGTCACACCCTCCTCATGAAGATAGCTCAACTCTTTTACAAGAGATTTAGGATTTACAACCATTCCGTTACCAATAACAGAAATTTTTTCAGGGAAGAAAATCCCGGATGGAATCAAGTGCAACTTAAATTTCTTACCATCAATCACAATTGTGTGACCTGCATTATCACCACCTTGGTAACGTGCAATCACTTCTGCATTCGCTGAAAGGAAGTCAGTAATCTTCCCTTTACCTTCATCACCCCATTGGGTACCTACAACAACAACTGAAGTCATAATCTTGTCTGAGCCCTCAGGCTCTTCCTTTCTCACATACATGGCAGGACTCTCACCTGCAATTATATCTTACAATTTATTATAAGAAAAAATCGACTTTTTATCAAGAAGAAACAATAGAAAGATTTGCTATTTCCAACTATTAAAAAATGATTTAGAAATAATTCCGGCTATTTATCATTATTTTCCCACAAAAAATTAAATTTGTTCGGAAATTAACTCATACTGTCTCAACAAGCAACAAAACCTTGTTTCATTATCAATTTTTCAAGATACAAACGATAAGCAACACGATAATGGTAAACAATAAAATCCCGATGATTCCCAATGCTATATCGGAAAAGATAATAAATCAAAAATTTAAAATGAAAATGTTCCCAGTCAAAATGATCTCCGAAGAACGTACCATACTCTTCTTCAATATTTCTATAAAAATCCGTCATCTGCTCATAAATCTTTTGTAACATAAGCCTATACCCCTTTACTTTTTATAAGCTTATTCTAACAAAAAATTTTACACATTCACTATCAATTCCTGAATTGCTTAAAAACCAACCTCAAAAAGATAACAAATAGGAAAAGTTGACAGAATAGGAACAAATTTACTACCTAAATTAGACTATTATGGATCTTATTAACTGTGTTAAATACTAAAAGAGACTGAGGCAAAAATCTTAAATTAAGAAAACGCATAGCATCAGATTGTACTGACCCCAATCTGTATTGCACAGGGCTAAGTCCTTTTAGTTTTACCTTAATTCGTTTGTTGTTGTAGTAATCAATATAGTCTACAATGGCTTGTTCCAATTGCTTAAGCGACTGAAACGACTTCTCATAACCGTAAAACTTCTCCGATTTCAGAATCCCAAAAAAGGACTCCATCATACCGTTGTCTTGGCTGTTACCTTTACGTGACATGGATGCTTGAATTCCCTTACTCTCTAGGAACCGATGGTAAGCATCGTGTTGGTATTGCCAACCTTGGTCACTATGGAGAATCGTATTCTCGTAGTGCTTCTCTGTGAAGGACTGTTCCAACATGGTTTTTACTTGTGCTAAGTTCGGTGAAGTTGAAAGATTATAGGCAATAATTTCGCTATTAAAGCCATCTAAAACAGGCGATAAATACAATTTCTGCGTGCTATTTGGAATGGCAAATTCTGTCACATCTGTGTAGCACTTTTCCATTGTTTTAGAGCCTTCAAATTGACGTTGAATGAGATTATCTGCCTTCTTACCAACATCTCCTTTACGAGAAGAATATTTTCGTTTCTGTCGCATTTTAGCTTGTAAATTGAGTACTTTCATCAAGCGTTGAACTCTTTTCTGATTTACCAGATAACCACGATTTCTTAGTTCTAAATGAATCCGACGATAACCATAATTTCCCTTGTGTTCGATAAAAATTAATTGAACTTCAGCTTTAAGCTCTTGGTCCTTATCTGGTTTGTCTAGCTGTTTCAAGTGATAGTAGTAAGTCGAACGAGCTAGTTTAATGGCTTTTAGAAGAATATCTAACGAAAACTCAGTCATTAATTCTTGAACAATTTCGGTCTTTCTTCTTTCTCTTTTTTCTCCTTCAATCGGAGTTCTCTCAACTTTTTTAGGATGACATTCTCCGCTCTCAGGTAGTCATTTTCTGCTTGAAGACGTTCTAATTCTGTCCTCTCTTCAGGTCTCTTTTTTGGCTTACGTCCCATTTTAGGTACTCTCCCTCTTGTTTTCTCAACAATAGTATACCCGTTTTTCTTGTATTGTGCTAGCCAGTTAAGAAGTATCGTACGACTTGGGAGGCCGTATTCAAGAGAAACTCTATCTTTAGTCCAGCCTTCATGTAAGACTTTATGAATCATTTCTTGTTTTAAATCAGGAGAATAGTAACGATTTTTTCCTTTTTTGACGAACTTTATTCCGTAACGATCAATCAATTTAATCATGTATCTAAGATTAGAATTGTTTATCCCAAATTTATTTGAAAGCTTCTCTAGCTATATCCGTATTTTCTAAGTTCATAGATCTGAACTTTATCATCATATGTTAATTTCATAATAAAAACACCCCAAAAGTTAGATTTTTCAGACTGTTTTTAAAATCTTTCTCAAGGACAAATATAAAATCGTCAACACTTTGAAAACTTCAAAAAAAGTATTTTCATCGCTCTAAACATCAAAAAAGAAAGGACGAAATTTGTCCTTTCTAGATATTACCTTTTCTTCAATCCACTACAGTTGACAGAGAGCCTATTTTTATGTTCACCAAAATAAAAAAAGAGGACTAAACCTCTCTTAATTAACTACTCCGCCAGTAGGACTCGAACCTACGACATCATGATTAACAGTCATGCGCTACTACCAACTGAGCTATGGCGGAATAAAGCTAAGCGACTTCCATATCTCACAGGGGGCAACCCCCAACTACTTCCGGCGTTCTAGGGCTTAACTTCTGTGTTCGGCATGGGTACAGGTGTATCTCCTAGGCTATCGTCACTTAACTCTGAGTAATACCTACTCAAAATTGAATATCTATTCAAACCAAGAAAACCGTTCGCTTTCATATTCTCAGTTACTTTGGATAAGTCCTCGAGCTATTAGTATTAGTCCGCTACATGTGTCGCCACACTTCC